>JAIRYY010000085.1 GCA_031267485.1 Tannerella sp. | reverse complement strand
TCCGTGCCGTCAGGTACGGAATGTCGGTAGAAAATGCCGGAGGCCTGTCCAGGCCCGTGCCGTCAGGTACGGAATGTGGTGACAGTCACATAGCGTACCTGACGGCACGCGGAAAATGGGTTGCTGTCCATTTTTCTACCAACATGCTGTCCCGACGGGACAGAGAAACCATTACATGTTATTTATTTCACGTTACTTAATAATATAAAAGATGACGGATACGAGAATAGAAGAAATGACCGGGAAGCTGGTTGAACTGCTCCGTCAGAGACGGACGCCCGGCGGTATGTGGAGGGGCGAACTGTCGTCAAGCGCAGTCTCCACGTCCGTTTCCGTTTTTGCCCTCTACATGAATGACCGGGAGAAATACGCTTCTTACATACGGCAAGGCGTTCTGTGGCTGAAAAAGACGATGCGGACGGACGGTTCATGGGGCGATACCGTCGAAAGTCCGCCGAACATGACGGCGACCCTGCTGGCTTATGCCTCCCTCTGTGCGGTCGACAACGCTCCGGAAGAAACAAAAACCTGCCTGACGGCGAAATTCGGCGGGATAACCGACAGCCACATCATAAACGGAGTACTGGCCTGCTACGGCCGGGATTTGACGTTCTCCGCGCCGATTCTCGTCATGTGCGCACTGGCCGGAATTATCAAAAGCTGGGACAGCATCCCCCGGTTACCTTTCGAAATATCCGTTCTGCCCCAAAAGCTGTTCCGTTTCTTCCGGCTTCCCGTCGTCAGCTATGCGATTCCGGCGCTGATTGCGGTGGGAATCCTGCGGCACAAAAAAGGTAAAAAGACTCTCCTTTCTCCCCTGCGCGAAACATTCATCGGCAAATCTCTGGAGACGCTCGTCAGGCTGCAGCCCGTGCATGGCGGTTTCCTCGAAGCGGCGCCGCTGACGGCGTTCGTCGCCATGTGCATGAGCGGCGCGGGCTATCGCGACCATACCGCCACCCGGAAAGGAGTGGACTTCTTGACGGATACGGTTCGGGAAGACGGGGCGTGGCCGATTGACACCGATTTGGCCTGCTGGGTCACGGCATTAAGCGTCAGGGCGCTGGAGGGCGACCTGGACAGCGGTGAAAAGCTCTCGCTGGCCGGAATCATAAAGGGCAGCGCCTTCGCCTTCAGGCATCCTTTCACCGGCGCCATGGAAGGCGGATGGGGATGGACCGACCTCGCCGGCTCGGCGCCCGATGCGGACGATACCGCCGGAGCGCTCGTTGCCCTCCACATCCTCTCGGATGGCCGGTATTGCAGGGAAGCGCGCAAAGGCGTCGAATGGCTTCTGTCACTGCAGAACAGCGACGGAGGAATGCCCACCTTTTGCCGGGGATGGGGCAAGCTCCCGTTCGACCGCAGCAGTCCCGACATCTCGGCTCATGCAATGCTGGCTTTCGAGCTGTGGCACGGTTCGCTTCCGGCGGATTTAAAAAACAGATGCGCCCGAAGCGCCGGGCGTTTACTCAAATGGATGGACAGGGCGCAGGCGTCCGACGGCTCGTGGACGCCGTTATGGTTTGGCGACCAGAACGCCGCAGACGGGCGTTCTCCCGTCTACGGAACGGCGATGGCCGTGGAATACCTGTCCGCGATGAAACATCCGCAGGCCGGGGAGATGCGCGAAAAAGGCCTGAAATACATCCTTTCCGTACAGAATGGCGACGGAGGATGGGGAGGCGCGCGGGACGTCCCCTCGAAAGTCACGCTGACGGCGCGCGCGCTCGCCGCCATCGCATCCTGCCGCCATACCGCGACGGATGCCGCTGAACGCGCCTTTGACTATCTGTACCGGAAATACGCGGCGGGCGAGCTGCTTCAGCCCGAACCCGTCGGGCTTTATTTCGCCCGGCTGTGGTATTCGGAGGAACTGTACAACATAACGTTCGTATTGAACGCACTGAAAAAACTGAGGACGGACAAATGAACGGAAAAAGGACTGTAACGGCAATAACCGTACTGACGTTAATCATCTACATCGCAATCATTGTGGGGTGGCATCTGTACGTGCCCCGCGGGAATCTGTCCGTCCAGGCGCCCGGCGCCGACAACCGTCCCGAAGGACAGACGAGAACGGCCGGCGACGTCGTTATCGGCGAATTTTTCATGAGATACGGCGACGGGCAGGATCTGAATCCCGGATTATCCGGCAAATGGACAAACTTTCGCGGCGAGGGGTCAAGAAACATCATCGTGACGCCGGAAAAAATCAACGTTTCCGGCGGCGACTACCCCGTACTGTGGAGTGTGGAAACGGGCGAAGGCCATGCGGCGCCCGCGATATACAACGGCCGGGTCTATTTCCTTGACTATAACGAGCAGCTGAGTTCGGATGCGCTGCGCTGCTTTTCGCTCGAAACGGGGGAGGAACTCTGGCGGCGATGGTACCGCGTGCCCATAAAGCGCAATCACGGTTTTTCGCGCACGGTCCCGGCTGTCGGCGACGGCTATGTCATAACGATTGGGCCGGAGGGGCACGTCATGTGTTGCGACCCCGTGACGGGAGACATGAAATGGGCGCTCGACATGCAAAAGGAGTTCCGGACGGAAGTGCCGTTCTGGTATACCGGGCAGTGCCCGCATGTGGACGGCGAGGTTTTAGTTCTCGCGCCCGCCGGCGGGGAGACCCTGCTGGCCGGGCTGGACTGCAGGACGGGCGGGATGCTGTGGACGACGCCGAACACGCTCAAATACAAAATGTCCCATTCCTCGGTCATATCAATGGTACTGGGCGGGAAAAAGACGTATGTATATGCCGGCATCGGCGGGGTGTGCGGCATTTCCGCCGACGGGAACGACCGTGGCGGCCTGCTGTGGGAAACGGGCAAATGGCAGCCGTCGGTGGTTGCCCCCTCGCCGCTTCAGGTTTCCTCGAACCGAATCTTTGTGGTTGCCGGTTACGGCGCCGGAGGCGCGCTGCTGCAGGTTGACCGTTCCGGCGGGAAATGGACGGCGGCGGTAACGGAGCAGTACAGACCGAACGAAGGCCTGTCGAGCGAACAGCAGACGCCGATACTGTACGGCAATTTGATATTCAGCATCATGCCGAAGGATGGCGGCGCTCACCGGGGGAAGCTGGTCTGTTACGACCCGTCCGACCTGCACGCGCCCGTATGGACCTCGGCGGCGGACGAACGCTTCGGCCTGGGGCCTTACATCATCATAAACAGCAACATTTTTATCTTCAAGGATGACGGGGAGCTTTACGTCTACGAAATCCGGAACCGGAATCTGAACCTGCTCAAAAGGCAGCGGATAATGGAGGACGGCGCCGATGCGTGGGGGCCTATCGCATACGCGGACGGCATGTTGATTGTGAGGGATGCGCACCGGGTCAAATGTCTGAAAATCGTGTAAAACTGTAAATGAACGATATGGATAATAAGGAACAATATGGAAACAGCCCGATGGCGCGCCGGAAGTTTCTCCGGGTTGCCGGGTCGGCGATTGCGGGGGGAAGCATCCTTGCGGCTGCGGGCGGGCTGATACCCCGCGCAAAAGGGCGGGAAGCCGTGCACTACTGGCAGATTGACCCCCACAAGTGCACGCAGTGCGGCCGCTGCGAAACGCATTGCGTGCTGCCGGTTTCGGCCGTGAAATGCATACACGCCAACAGGGTATGCGGATATTGCGATTTATGCGGGGGATACTACCGCAGCAACGTGAAAAACCTGAATACCGCAGCGGAAAACCTGACATGCCCGACGGGGGCCATACAGCGGCTATTCGTCGAAGACCCCTATTTTGAATACACGATAAACGAGAGCCTGTGCAACGGATGCGGCAAATGCGTGAAAGGATGCAGTTCGTTCGGCAACGGCTCCCTCTATCTTCAAATCAAGAGGGATTTGTGCCGGGATTGCAACGAATGTGAGATTGCCACCGTATGTCCGTCGGATGCGATTGCCCGCGGACCGCTGAGCATGGCGTACAAACTGAAAGAATAACAGGCTTATGAAAAAAGGATTGAAAAAATACCTGTCCGCCGGATTATGCTTTCTGACTGCCGGTGTGGCGTATGCCCAGAACAGGTTTCCGAAGCCCGATTTCGAGTCGGGATACCGGTATCCCGACATACAGTATGCCGTCCCGGACGAAAACCTGTGGATTGCGGCAGACATCGCGCTGCTGGCCGTGCTGATGAGCATCGTCGCATGGGCGGCCGTAAAAAAGCGGACAAGAACGCCCATTCTGTGGGTTTCCGTCATATCCGCGGCATACTTCGGCTTCTTCCGCAGCGGATGCGTCTGCAGCATCGGCTCGGTTCAGAACGTGGCGCTGGCGCTGGCCGACAGCACATACGCGCTGCCGCTCTCCGTCCTGCTGTTTTTCATGCTGCCGGTGCTGTTTGCGTTTCTGTTCGGCAGGGTTTTCTGCGCGGGCGTATGTCCCTTCGGCGCTTTGCAGGAGCTTGTGAACCTGAAAAACCACAGGCTGCCGAAAGCCGTCGCCACCGTGCTGGGCGTGATTCCGTGGATATACCTCATATTCGCAATCCTCTATGCCGTGACGCGGAGCGGTTTCATCATCTGCCGGCTCGACCCCTTCATCGGGATTTTCCGGCAGGGCGGCGACATCGGACTGATTGTCACAGGCGTGCTGCTGCTCGTCGCCGCCATATTCACAGGAAGACCCTTTTGCCGTTTCATCTGCCCCTACGGAGCCTTGCTGAGCCTTTTCGCGCGCGTCTCCGTATGGAAAGTACAAATGACGGCCAAACCGTGCATCAACTGCGAACTGTGTCACAACGCATGTCCCGTGGACGCTATCAGGCCTCCGTACGACAACAAAGTCCGGGAAAGCCGGATGCAGGGCGTGAAAAGGCTTGCGAACTACTTCGTCCTGCTGCCTCTCATGATGATTACCGGCGCCCTGCTCGCCCGTTCTCTGAGCGTCGAACTGAGCCGCGCCAACAAGGATGCGCGCCTTTACGCCCTGGTGATGGAGCATGAGACCAATCCGCGGGACGTGCTTTCCGTCGAACTGGAAGCGTTCTACGGTCAGGGCGGTACGGTAGATGAAATTACCGGAAGATATGAAACCGTCCTGTCCGGATTCAGGATTTATTCGACCGCAGCCGGGGCTTTGACCGGGCTGGTGATTGGCCTCGCGCTCATCGGCCTCTCCATCAAACGCACGCGCGCCGAATATGAAATAGAACATGCAAACTGCATCGCCTGCGGCAAATGCTTCAGCTACTGCCCGCAGAACAAAACCGCGATGGAGAACGCCAATAAACAGGAAGGAGAAAAAGATGAAAGACCGTAAAAACAGAACCGGAAGCGATGTCTGCCAGCTGCAATCCGGTAAATTTCCGCCCTGTGCAACTGCGCCGACAAGTGTGAGAGGACGTTTTCCGGAGACGTTTAAACACCATGCCGTCAGGTACGGAATGTCGGTAGAATTAGCCCCGGTCATCCGTCCCGTCAGCGGACGGAATGTGAATAAAAATGACATGGTTATTTTTAGACAACTCTTTAGGAAAGTCTCCTGCAACTTGCAGGAAGGTTTCCTAACGTTTAGGAAAGTTCCCTGCAACTTGCAGGAAGGTTTCCTAATGTTTAGGACAGTCTCCTGCAACTTGCAGGAAGGTTTCCTAATGTTTAGGAAAGTTCCCCGCAACTTGCAGGAAGGTTTCCTAATGTTTAGGACAGCCTCCTGCAACTTGCAGGAAGGTTTCCTAACGTTCAGGACAGCCTCCTCGCCGGCGCGGGCTTGCAGTCCGCGCCGGCAGATTCCGCAAAGTGCGAAACGTCGAAACGGATTTGCGGAAAGGTTTCTCTCACGTATGGCGAGCTTCCCGCGCTGTTCGGGGAAGATTCCCATCGGCATCGGATATTCATCATTATATAAAGAATGATTATAAGCAAATGGAAGTACACGATTTGATAAACCATTACATGTTATATCACGCGGAATATTTTTGTGCATTGTATTTCTCCCGTCATTGCGACGAAGGAAGCAATCCAGGTTGTCGCCTGTGCCTGGATTGCTTCGTTCCTCGCAATGACGGGAAGATAGATTGCAATGACGGGAAGGGAGCTCGCAATGATTGGGAGGGAGACTGCAATGACTGGGAGGGAGATTGCAATGACGAAGAGGGAGCTCGCTATGACGAAGAGGGAGATTGCAATGACGGGGAGGGAGACTGCGATGAATAGCAATGCACAAAACCATGCCGGACTCAGTATATATATTTCACGTTATTAAAGAAAAAGTTAAACATAAAAATTTCAAATCAGGTAAATGAAACGGACAATTCTCAGAAACATAGCCATCGTATCCGCCATTTTTGTGGCCGTATTTTCGATTATGCTTGTCACCAACTACTTTCAGGTCAGAGGAACGACGCCGCTCCAGGCCGAAGTGATAGAAACATTGAAGCAGCTAAACGACAGCAATGCGGACAATCCCGTCCTGCAGGAGCAAATCCGGCAGTTAGACCTGCTCGCCAGAAAGGCCTATTTCGTCAGGCTCGACCATCTCATGACGGGCGTATACATCCTGTCGGGCATGCTGTTCGTCTTCATCGTATCGGTCAGGCTCTATTTCGCAAACGACCGCAACATACCGGATAAAAAGATAGACCCGGTCGACGAATGGCTCGTCAAATCGCAGGCGCGCCGGTACGTCGTATGGATGGCATCGGCCATCGCCGCCGCCGCCCTCATTTTCGCCCTCCTCACATCCCCCCTCATGAAGACAGCCCATGTCCGGGAACAGGCGATGCAAAACAGCAGCACGGAAGAACCCGTCGCCCCCCCAGCGGACGACAATATCGAGACAGACGCCGCCCCCCCCGACAACAATCCCGCAGACATCTCATCAAACGACACCGCTCAAAACATCCCCGAATCCCCCAAAGACCCCCAAGCCCCCCAAGTCCCAATAGTCCCAAAAGACCCTCAGGCAACCCACAACGCCTTCAGAGGAAACAACTCCAACGGCATATCAGCAGCAAAAGAAGTGCCCGCCAAATGGAATCTGAGCAGCGGGACAAACATCTCATGGAAGCATGACGTTCCGCGAAAAGGATACAACTCGCCTGTCATCAACGGAAACAAAATCTTCTTTTCGGGCGCCGACGAAGAAGCGCGCGAACTATACTGCCACGACCTTGCGACGGGCGAGCGCCTCTGGACGCTGGCTGCCACGGACATCTCCGGTTCGCCGTCGCAAATGCCGGAGACGACGGACGACACCGGGCTGGCCGCCTCGAGCGTTGCCACAAACGGGAAACAGGTCTGCGCGATTTTCGCCACCGGCGACATAATATGCGCCGACACGGACGGCAACAGGTTATGGAGCCGGAACCTGGGCGTGCCGGACAATCATTACGGGTACGCCTCGTCGCTGCTCGTTTTCGGCAACTCCGTCATCGTGCAGTACGACAACCGGAACGCGTCGAAAGTCGTATCGCTCGACATAAACACCGGCGCCGAGCGGTGGAGCAAAAGCCGGACGGAAAAAATAACATGGAGCTCGCCCATTATCGCATACGTCGACGGCAAACCCCAACTCGTCCTGATGGGAAATCCCGCCATCACGGCCTACAACCCGGACAGCGGAGAACAGCTCTGGCGGGTCGAATGTCTCACGGGCGAAGTCGGGTCGAGCGCATGCAGCGCAAACGGCATCATATTCGGAGCGAGCGAATATGCAAAGCTGGTAGCCATCAACGGCGCGGACGGCAGCGTCCTGTGGGAAAGCAACGACTTCCTCCCGGAAGTATCCAGTCCGGTAGCGACGAAGGAAAACCTTTTCCTCGCGACGAGCTACGGCGTGGTCGCCTCCTACGACGCGCAGACCGGCGAACTGCGCGGGGAACACGAACTGAACACGGAGTTTTACTCGTCGCCCGTCATCGCCGACGGGAAGATTTTCCTCTTCAGCAACGACGGGAAAATGCACATCTTCTCCGCCGACAACAGCTTCACGCTCCTGGACGCTTTCGAGACGGGAGAGAAAACGCTCGCCACGCCCGCGTTCACGGACGGCAGGATTGTGGTGCGCACCGAGAAAAGCATTTACTGTGTAGCAAACAAATGACAGGAATTTATCATGGCATGCAATTGTGAAAATAGCCGGACGGCAAACGCAGACGGGATGACGGCGCGGACGGACGCCGTCATCGACCGCATCGGCGCGTCGCGGCAAATCATCATCCCCCTGCTGCAGGCGCTCCAGGAAGAATTTGGCTACCTCCCGTCCGCCGCGCTGGAACGCGTTTACGAACGAACGGAGATTGACCGGGCGCAACTCGTCAGCGTCGCCACGTTTTATTCCCAATTCCGGCACATACCCTACGGCAAACACCTCATCAAGGTATGCACGGGGACGGCCTGCCACGTCAAGGGGGCGGGAAACGTCTACGACTCGTTCCGCCGCGAGCTGAAACTGGAAGACGGCGGCATCACGACGGCCGACCGGCTGTTCTCGCTGGAAAAAATCGCATGCCTGGGCTGCTGCACGCTGGCGCCCGTCGTGCAAATCGACGAGAAGATATACGGCCGGGTCATGCCGGGAAGGGTCAGCGAAGTGATTGGCGACTTCCTCTCCATCGCCGGGACGGAAAAGGAGGGGGACGGCGGCAACAGAACGCGGCGGAAAGCCTCCGGCGAGATTCGCATCGGAATGGGTTCGTGCTGCCAGGCAAGCGGCTCGGCGGACATCTACCGGGAGTTGACGGCCGCCTCCGCAGAACTGGGCATCGAAGTGGACATCAAACCGGTCGGCTGCGTCGGGGTATGCAACCGGACGCCGCTGATTGATGTCGTTCGCCCCGACGGCGCCATCACCCGCTACCCGAACGTGAAAGTGACCGAGATAAAGGAAATCCTCCACCATAACTTCAAGCCCGCCGGCCGCCTGAAACGCCTGAAGAACATCCTGGTCAACCACATCGACACGTTCCACACCGACATCACGTGGGATAACGTGATATGGAAACCCGAACGGGAACGGACGGGCATCATCGACAGCTTCCTGGCCGGACAGAAACACATATCCACCGAGGGATACGGCGTCGTCGCGCCCCTGAACGCGGACGAATATGCCGCACACGGAGGCTTCGACGCGCTGCACAGGGCGCTGTCGTCGCTTTCGGGCAGCGAAGTCATAGACGAAATCCTGAAAAGCGGCCTGCGCGGACGCGGCGGCGGCGGATTCCCCACCGGCAAGAAATGGGCGCTCGTCGCGGCGGCGGACAGGGAGGAGAAATACGTCATCTGCAACGGCGACGAGGGCGACCCCGGCGCGTTCATGGACCGCATGATGCTCGAATCGTATCCGTTCCGGGTGATTGAAGGCATGCTGATTGCCGGATACGCCGTCGGAGCGGGAAAAGGTATCTTCTATATCCGCGCCGAATATCCGCTGGCCGTCAGCCGCATACGCATGGCGCTGGCGCTGTGCCGCGAACGAGGTCTGACGGGCGAAAACATCGACGGCAGCGGGTTTTCTTTCGACATCTCCGTGTTCGAGGGCGCAGGCGCTTTCGTCTGCGGAGAGGAAACCGCCCTCATCGCCTCCATTGAGGGCGAACGCGGCTTTCCCAGGCAGCGTCCGCCCTACCCTGCCGGCGAAGGCCTGCACGGCTTGCCGACGCTCGTCAACAACGTCGAAACGCTCAGCCAGATACCGTACATCATAAGCGGGGACGCGAAACGCTATGCCGGCATAGGCGTCGAACGGAGCACGGGCACGAAAGTGTTCGCGCTCGCGGGAAAAATACGCCACGGCGGACTTATCGAAGTCCCGATGGGCATCACGCTGAACCGGATCATCCACGACATAGGCGGAGGCGTGGAGGGAGGAGAGGCGCTGAAAGCCGTCCAGATTGGCGGACCGTCGGGCGGATGCATCCCGGCTCACCTGTGCGACGTGCAGGTCGATTTCGACGCATTCAGCAAAATGGGCGCCATGATGGGTTCGGGCGGTCTGGTCGTGCTGAGCGAAAGCGACTGCATGGTCGACGTGGCGCGCTATTTCCTGAGTTTCACCTGCGAACAGTCCTGCGGCAAATGCACGTTCTGCCGGGTCGGTATCCGCCGGATGCTCGACATACTCGACAGGATTTGCGGCGGAAAGGCGGTACCGGCGGACATCGACACGCTCGAAGAACTGGCGCTGAACGTCAGGAAAGCTTCCCTCTGCGGACTGGGACGGACGGCGCCCAACCCCGTGCTGACCACGCTGAAATATTTCCGCGAGGAATACATGGAGCACGTGAACGGCGTCTGCCGGACCGGCACATGCAAGGCACTGGTGAAATACGCCGTCACCGGCGACTGCACCGGATGCACGAAGTGCGCCAAGGCTTGTCCGGTGGACGCAATTCCCTATTCGCCCTACCAAATCCACACAATCGACACCGCCAAATGCGTGCAGTGCGGCCTGTGCATCGACGAGTGCGCTTCCGGCGCCATACGAAAGGTCGGAGGCGCCCGCAATCAATTGGCGGCGAAACTTACACAGGCATGACCGGACGACGGGTTCTGCGCAGCAAACATAACATACGGAGACCTATTAATTTTTAAATATATATTGATTATGAAAACAAAAAAAATTATTTTACCGGCGATGCTTTCACTGTTTGCCGGCAGCGTCCCGGCACAGGACAAAACGGAGCCGGTGACTTTCGGAGCGGGTGCGTTCAGCATCACGACACTGACGGACGTTCAGCAGGAGGGTAACGCGAACATGCTGATTGGAGCTACGGATGAGATGTTGAACAGATACCTCCCCGGCGGCGTCTACCGCAGCGCCATCAACGCGTTCCTGGCCGAGGCGGACGGCCGCACCGTGCTGGTCGACGCCGGACTGGGGCGGAATCTGACGGGCAATCTGGAGAAATGCGGCAAAAAGGCGGAAGATATACAAATCATCCTCCTCACTCACCTGCACGGCGACCATATCGGCGGCCTGCTGCAGGACGGAAAAAAGGCTTTCCCCCGCGCCGCGCTCTACCTCGCGCAGGCGGAATACGACTACTGGACGAGCGACGAGGCCATGATGCGCCTCCCCGAAAACCGGCGGAACGGATTCGCCGGCGCACGGAAAATGCTGGACGCCTACCGGGACAGCCTGCATCTGTTCGTCCCCGGCGAACCGGACGGCACGGCGCGCGAACTGTTGCCGGGCATACGCGCCATTGCTGCATACGGGCACACGCCCGGCCATACGGCTTACCTGCTTGATTCGGACGGATACCGGCTGCTGATATGGGGAGACGTGACGCACGTGACGCCCATCCAGATACCCTGCCCGCAGGTAGCGGTATCGTTCGATGTCGACCCCGCCGCCGCCATCGCGTCGCGCCGCCGCATCATGGCCTGCGTCGCGGAAAAGGGCATACGCGTGGCCGGCATGCACATCGAATATCCCGGCCTGGTGGACATACGGGGCGACGCGTCCGCCGGATACAGTTACAAGCTCCTCTGCGTATGCGAAGGCTCGTTCCGCTAAAAAACGAACCGCAGCCATGATGACAATCAACGGTATGGAAGTGGAAGCGCTCCGGGGTGAAACGATACTCGAAGCTGCGCGACGCGCCGGATGCGACATCCCTTCGCTCTGCCACGCGAAAGGAATGAAGCACAGGGCGTCGTGCATGGTATGCGCCGTCAGGGACTGCGACACGGGGCAAATCATACCCTCCTGTACAACGGTTCCCACCGAGGGGATGCGGATAGACGCCACCGGCGACGACGTCCGGACGGTACGCTCGCTCTCGCTGGAACTGCTGCTGAGCGACCACCGCGCCGACTGCGAAGCGCCCTGCTCGCTGGTCTGCCCGCAGGGACTGGACGTCGAGCGGCTGCTGCTGTTCCACGACCGCGACAAGCCGGAGGAAGCCCGCCGGATACTCGTCCGCGCTTTCGCCCTGCCGGCGATAGCCTGCGACACGTGCAAGGCGCCCTGCGAAAAGGCATGCCGCCGGGGAACGGTCGACAAACCGGTCGCAATCCGCGCAATCGTCAGGGAACTGGCGGCCGCCTCCCCGGCGGACACGCTCCAGCCCGGAGAGGAAACGCCTGCCGGCGCGGACAAAAAAGCTTATCTGTCCCGGCTCGGACGCTTCCGAAGCGACGAGAAAGCGTACCTGCAGGAAAACACCCCGTCGCCTTCGCGCTGCCTGCACTGCGCCTGCGCCGGGCGAAAGGACTGCAAACTGCGCCTGTACGCCACGGCGGAAGGTATAAAACGCCCGCGCTACGAAGCCTCGTCCGCCCTGCCGGCAATGAAAAAGATACACGTCGGCGGCAATATGTGGTTCGAGCAGGCCAAATGCATCCGCTGCGGACTGTGCGTATACAACAGCGAAAATGGATTTACATTCAGCGGCCGCGGATTCGCCATGCAGGTGACGCTGCCGGAAGAAAACAAACCGAACATCAGCAAAACGCTGGCCTCCCTCTGCCCCACAGGAGCAATATACCTGTCTTAACAATGAAAAAGCAACTATACACAGGACTGATATGCCTCCTGACGGCCTGCGGAGGCAATCCCGAATCGTCCGACACTCCGGACGACATGGACTGGCATCTGTTTCGCGGAGATGCGGCGCTCAGCGGATACACGGACACGCGTCTGCCCCGGAATCCCGTCCTGCTGTGGACGTACAGGAGCAGTTCACGCACCGCCTCCTCGCCGGTGGTCGACAACGGCACGACGTACTGGTGCGACAAAAGGGGACTCGTCCGCGGAGTGGACGTCAACGGGAAGCAGGTTTTCGAATACGACCTGCAGACCGCCGTGGAAGCAACCCCCATGATTTGCGATTCGGTACTCTACATCGGACGCATCGACGGAATGATGACGGCCATCTCCCTCGCCGGACGGGATACCCTGTGGACCTGCGAAACGATGGGACAGATTGCCGCATCGCCCAACTGCGTGAACTTCGACGGACGGCAGGCCATCGTGTTCGGCAGCTACGACAACCACCTCTACTGCCTCGACAGCCGGGACGGCACGGTTATCAGCCGCTTCGAATCGGGCTACTACCTGAACGGAGCCGTCGCCGTCCGCAAGCGGCACGTACTCTTCGGAGGCTGCGACGCGTGGCTGCGCATAATCGACTGCAAACGGGGCGTCCCGACGGATTCCCTGAAGCTTGAGGCATACATCCCGGCCTCGCCCGCCATCATGGGCGACTACTGCTACCTGGGCGATTATTCCGGCAACATGTACGAACTCCAGCTGGAAAAGGGAGAAATCGTCCGCCACAAAAAAATACTGAGTTCGATGGACGGGAACAGCGCGTTCGTTTCCGTCCCCGCCATTACGGGCGAAACGCTCTATTTCCTGACGGACGACCGCTACCTGTACTCCGTCGACCGCAAGGACGGCAATCCGAACTGGAAATTCATGCTCAGGGGAAGCGCCGGGGAAAGTTCGCCCGTGATATGCCGCGACAGAGTAGTCGTCTGCACGAAAACCGGCATCATCTCAATCGTCAACGCCGACAGCGGCGAACTCGAATGGGAATACGACGCAGGCGAACAAATCACCGCCTCCCCCGCCGTCATAAAAGGCCGCCTCCTCATTCTGACCGCCAAAGGCACGCTGCTGTGCTTCGGCAACAAACCGCGTTCATAGTCGATGAACCCGGCCTGCCGCCTCCGTACAGAAAATGCTATTTAGTAACGTGAAGTAAATAATATATAATGGTTATAAGCAAAATAGAGTACACGATTTGTCCCGCAGGGGACAATATGCCGGTAGAAAAATTTTTGGAGACATTTAAGCTCCGTGCCGTCAGGTACGGAATGTCGGTAGAAAATGCCGGAGGCCTGTCCAAGCCCGTGCCGTCAGGTACGGAATGTCGGTAGAAAATGCCGGAGGCCTGTCCAGGCTCCGTGCCGTCAGGTACGGAATGTCGGTAGAAAATGCCGGAGGCCTGTCCAGGCCCGTGCCGTCAGGTACGGAATGTGGTGACAGTCACATAGCGTACCTGACGGCACGCGGAAAATGG
>JAIRYY010000082.1 GCA_031267485.1 Tannerella sp. | reverse complement strand
GTGGCTTCGCTGTGTGCGCGCATGACGGGAACGCGTACGCAGGTGGCGCTGACTTCTATGTCGGAATGCATGATCTTGCGGGTCTCGTTGTACATTTTCATCTCTTCCTTGGTATATCCGTTATCCGTGAATACGTCGACCTGCGGGATGAGATTGTAGGCAAGCTGCCAGTAGAATTTCTCTACGGTCGGCGTTTCCCCGTTAATAAGCTGTTCGTACTGTTTTTCCAGTTCGGCCATGGCGCTCGCCCCGGCGCCGCTCGACGCCTGATAGGTCGAAACATGCACTCTCCTGATATGTGAAATTTTTTCTATTGCATGGAGGGCAACCACCATTTGTATGGTCGTACAGTTTGGGTTGGCGATTATTCCCCGGGGACGGTTTAGCGCGTCTTCCGCATTTACTTCGGGCACTACGAGCGGAACGTCGCTGTCCATGCGGAAAGCGCTTGAGTTGTCGATCATTATCGCCCTGTATTTGGTGACTGTTTCCGCAAAATCTTTGGATGTCCCGCCGCCGGCCGAAACAAACGCAACGTCGATACCCTTAAAATCATCATTGTGTTTCAGCTCTTTGACTGTGTATTTCTTACCGCGAAACGTGTATTCGCGCCCTGTACTGCGGGACGAACCGAAAAGCGTCAGGTCGTCCGCCGGAAAATTTCTCTCGTCAAGCACGCGTAGAAATTCCTGTCCCACTGCGCCGCTTACTCCAACAATTGCTGCTCTCATTTTTTTTCTGTTTTTGAATTTGAAAAATGAATAATTTTCTGTACGTTTGCGGAGTTTTATTATTGTTCCGCAAATTTGGGCGCAAAGATAATAATAATCCAAAAAAAATATATCATGAAACGGAGTTTGTTCTTTCTTCATTTTATTTTGATGCCGGTATGTCTGTTGGCAAATGATGCCGACGAGTCCCTGCCCGGCGATGTTGTGATAAGCGAGGTGATGGCCGACCCGGTTGGTCTGACGGAACTGCCTGCAACGGAATATGTGGAGATATATAATGCATCCGGGAACGACGTCCCGCTGTCTGGCTGGAAATTCATGTACGACGGCAAAGAGACGGCTTTGCCCGATGTGGTTTTGCCAGCCGGCGTATATGCCGTTCTGTACCGTTCCGGCCGGGAGATTCAGGTCGCATCCGGCGCGCTGTCGCTTGGTGTGGATGGCTTCCCGTCCGCCCTTGCCAACACCGGCAAAACAGTCGGCCTGAAAAATTCCATCGGCGTGATGATTGATGAAATCGCCTATCCGAAAGCGACCGCCGGGAAATCTTACGAACGTTCGGACGACGGCGCCTGGCATTTGACGACCGATGAAAAAGGCGGCACGCCGGGTGCTGCAAATTCGCCGGCAGCATCCCCCAATCCCGACCCCGGCACGGAGCCAGAGCCGCCCGTATTGCCTGAAGACAATTCCCTGCCCGGCGATGTTGTGATAAACGAAGTGATGGCCGACCCGGTTGGTCTGATGGAACTTCCCGCAACGGAATATGTGGAGATATATAATGCGTCCGGGAACGACGTCCCGCTGTCGGGCTGGAAATTCCTGTACGACGGCAAAGAGACGGCTTTGCCCGATGTGGTTTTGCCTGTCGGCGTATATGCCGTTCTGTACCGTTCCGGCCGGGAGATTCAGGTTGCATCCGGCGCGCTGTCGCTTGGTGTGGATGCCTTCCCGTCCGCCCTTGCCAACACCGGCAAAACAGTCGGCCTGAAAAATTCCGTCGGCGTGATGATTGATGAAATCGCCTATCCGAAAGCGACAGCCGGGAAATCTTACGAACGTTCGGACGACGGAGCCTGGCATTTGACGACCGATGAAAAAGGCGGCACGCCGGGTGCGGCAAATTCGCCGGCAGCATCCCCCAATCCCGACCCCGGCGACGAACCCGAACCCGGCACGGAGCCAGAACCGCCTGTATTACCTGAAGACAATTCCCTGCCCGGCGATGTTGTGATAAACGAAGTGATGGCCGACCCGGTTGGTCTGACGGAACTTCCCGCAACGGAATATGTGGAGATATATAATGCATCCGGGAACGACGTCCCGCTGTCGGGCTGGAAATTCATGTACGACGGCAAAGAGACGGCTTTACCCGATGTGGTTTTGCCCGCCGGCGTATATGCCGTTCTGTACCGTTCCGGACGTGACATGATAGTCGCAGAGGGCGCGCTGTCGCTTGGTGTGGATGGCTTCCCGTCCGCCCTTGCCAACACCGGCAAAACGATCGGCCTGAAAAATTCTGTCGGCGTGATGATTGACGAAATCGCCTATCCGAAAGCGACCGCCGGCAAATCTTACGAACGTTCGGACGACGGCGCGTGGCATTTGACGACCGATGAAAAAGGCGGTACGCCGGGCGCTGCAAATTCGTCCGTCACGCCCTCCGACCCCGGCACGGAGCCAGAGCCGCCCGTATTGCCGGAAGACAATTCCCTTCCCGGCGATGTTATCATAAATGAAGTGATGGCCGACCCGGTTGGCCTGACGGAACTTCCCGCAACGGAATATGTAGAAATATATAATGTATCCGGGAACGACATCTCGCTGTCGGGCTGGAAATTCCTGTACGACGGCAAAGAGACGGCTTTGCCCAATGTGGTTTTGCCCGCCGGCGTATATGCCGTTCTGTACCGTTCCGGACGTGACATGACAGTCGCGGAGGGCGCGCTGTCGCTTGGCGTGGATGGCTTCCCGTCCGCCCTTGCCAATACCGGCAAAACGGTCGGCCTGAAAAATTCCAACGGCATAATGATTGACGAACTTGCCTATCCGAAAGCGACGGCCGGGAAATCTTATGAGCGTTCGGACGGCGGCGCGTGGCATTCGTCCACAGATAAAAAAGGCGGTACTCCGGGTGCGGTTAATTCGCCGGCAGCATCTCCCGACCCCACAACTCCGACAGATCCGAAACCTGACCCGAAACCGGAACCTCCTGTTTCTCCGGAAGACAATTCCGTTCCCGGCAATGTCATCATAAACGAAGTGATGGCCGATCCCGTCGGCCTGACGGAACTTCCGGAGACGGAATACGTGGAGATCCGTAATGTATCCGGGAAAAATATCTCATTGTCCGGCTGGACATTTGTATACGACGGCAAGGAGACGGCTTTGCCCGATGTCATGCTGCCCGCCGGCGTATATGCCGTTCTTTTCCGTACAGGCCGCGACATGCTCATTGCTGATGGCGCGCTGTCGCTTGAAGTGGACAAATTCCCGTCCGCCCTTGCCAATACAGGTAAAACGACAGGTCTGAAAAATTCAGGAGGCGTAACGATTGATGAAGTCGCCTATCCGAAAGCGACGCGCGGAAGATCATACGAGCGTTCGGACGACGGGACATGGCATCTGTGTACCGATAAAAAAGGCGGTACTCCGGGTGCGTTAAATTCATCGGCAGCATCGTCCGACCCCACAACTCCGACAGAACCGGAGCCGAAACCGGAGCCGCCTGTTTCTCCGGAAGACCATTCCGTTCCCGGCGATGTCATCATAAACGAAGTGATGGCCGATCCTGTCGGCCTGACGGAACTTTCGGAGACGGAATACGTGGAGATTTACAATGCAACCGGAGATGATATCCCATTGCTGGACTGGATTTTCATATACGACGGCAAGGAGAGCGCTTTGCCCGATGCCGTGCTGCCTGCCGGAGGATATGCCGTTCTGTACCGTTCCGGCCGCGAAATGATAGTTGCGGAGGGCGCGTTGTCGCTTGAAGTGGACAAATTCCCGTCCGCCCTTGCCAATACGGGCAAAACGATTGGCCTGAAAAATTCAGGAGGCGTGACGATTGATGAATTTGCTTATCCGAAAGCTACTCCCGCAAAATCATACGAGCGCTCGGACGACGGGGCCTGGTATCTGTCCACCGATAAAAAAGGCGGCACGCCGGGTGCGGTAAATTCACCCGCATCATCTCAGGAACCTGACATTCCGTCGTCCGACCCCGAAAATCCGGATCCGGACGACGAACCTGCCGAAGATAAAATCGTTGTGGAACCATTGGGAATTGTGATAAATGAAATTTTGCCGGATCCGTTTGCCGGAGGGAGTGAATATATTGAGTTGTATAACCGTTCCAACCGGCCGCTGTCCCTGTCGGGACTGTCAATTGCTATCCGCAGGCCGGATGGTTCGTTAAGCGCTCATTATCCTTTGAGTGCGGTTCGGGAAACCATCCGGCCGGATAGTTATGCCGTTTTGACAAAACAGGCCGGCGGCGTGGCGGATTTCTATTTCACATCTTCGCAGGAAGCAATCTATGAGACGAAGTTGCCAGCGCTTAACAACGAGGGCGCAACGGTTGTTTTGTTCCGCACGTCCGGCGAAACCGTGATTGACGAAGTCTCTTATTCGGAAAAATGGCACGACGTATCGATAAAAAACATGAAAGGCGTTTCTTTGGAACGTATCAGCCCGGAAGCGGATTCGCAGGATCCCGCCAACTGGACATCGGCAACTGCCGAAGTCGGATATGGCACGCCGGGTTATAAAAACTCCCAGTACAGAAACGGAGATTCGGGAAACAGTACATTTATCGGCACACCCGGATATGTTCCGGGCTTTGATTATTATCTGCTTGCATACCGGACCGGTAAACCGGGTTACCGCTGCCGTGCGGAAGTATATTCCACCGGTGGAAAGAAAATGGCGGAGATACTGAACAACCAGCTGATCGCGCAGGAGGGCGAATTTCGCTGGGACGGGAAAGGACTGGATAACGGCCGGCTATCTCCGGGGGTTTATATCTTTTATGCCGAGCTGTATCATTCCGACGGCAACCATGTTAAAATAAAGAAAGCATTTCTTGTAAAGTAAGCGCATCCGGATACAATTTTAAACAAGTATTATTTGACCTCCCTTTCGGATGCGGTTTTTCTGCCGGAGTCCGGAAGCGTCCTTGAGTTTGCGTTCGGCGCGGTCACGCCGGCAAGGCATTGATATCTTTTATTAAGGCCTGCACGTCGTTTGTGCGCGTGGCCCAGCTCGCACAGAACCGGACTGCCGCATGATTGTCGTCAAGGCGCGACCACAGTTCGAACGCATATCTCTGCGACAGGATGCGGATTTGCCCGTTTGTAAGTATCGGGAATTGCTGGTTGGTGGGCGATTCGTAGAGGAACGGAATATCTTTTGACCGGAATGCGTTTCGTATCATCATTGCCATCCGCACGGCATGGCGGGCTATTTCGAAATACAGTCCGCCGCCGAGGAGGGTCTCAAACTGTATGCCGAGCAGGCGTCCTTTGGCAAGCATGCCGCCGTGCTGTTTCATAAGGTAGCGGAAATCTTTTTTCAGGCGGTCGTCCGTTATCACAACCGCTTCGCCGAACAGAGCGCCAACTTTCGTTCCGCCGATATGAAAAATGTCGCACAGTCCTGCAATATCAGGCATTGTCAGGTCGTTATCCTCGGCCGCCAATCCGTAGCCAAGGCGCGCTCCGTCCAGGAACAGGGGCAATCCGCGTTTGCGGCAGACCTCGCTCAATGCCTGCAATTCCTGTTTTGAATAAACGCTTCCGCCTTCGGTCGGGTTTGATATGTAAACCATTCCCGGCTGAACCGTATGCTCACGGTTTGCGTCATTCCAGTGTTCCGCACACATCTGTTCCACCTGTGAAGCGGCCAGCTTGCCGTTTCCCGCGGGCAAAGCGAGCACTTTGTGCCCGGCAGTTTCGACGGCTCCCGCTTCGTGCACGTTGATATGTCCCGTTGCGGCCGATATCACTCCCTGGTGCGGACGTAGCACGGAGGCAATAACCGTCGCATTAGCCTGTGTTCCGCCGACCAGAAAATGAACATCCGCCGTTTCATTTTCGCACAGGCGGCGTATAATACGGCGGGCGTTGTCGCAATGTTCATCTTCGCCGTATCCTTTTGACTGTTCGAAGTTCGTTTCCGTCAGCCGTTCCAGTATCTGCGGATGAGCGCCTTCCGCATAGTCACATTCAAATCGTATCATCGTCATCAAAAATATGCCCTAAAAAAGTTTAAATTCATATCCCTCTTTTATAAGCCATTCGATGGATTTCGGGAGGGCATCCTCGATTCGTCCGGCGGCTTTCAGCGAATCGTGAAAGACGATTATTGAGCCGTTGCGCGTATATCTTTTCACATTGTTAAAAACCCCTTTAGCGGTCATGTGGGGGCTGTAGTCGCGGGTCACGACGTCCCACATGACAATCCTGAAAAGTTTGCGCAGCCGCAATACCTGGGGGATACGCATGTGTCCGTGCGGAGGGCGGAACAGGTCGCTTTCGATGTATCCGGAGGCTTTCGCGACATTGCGGATGTAGTTTTTTGACCGGAAGCGTATTCCCTGCACGTGGTTGAATGTGTGATTACCCGTGCGGTGGCCGCGCTCCTGCAACATGCGATACAGATCCGGGGATCTGCTTACGTTTTCCCCCACGCAAAAAAAGGTGGCTTTTACGCCGTACCGGTCGAGCGTGTCGAGAATCCACGGGGTCATTTCCGGGATAGGGCCGTCATCGAAAGTCAGATAGATGCATTTTTTCTGTCCTTTTGCCGGGGGTATCCGCCAAAAAGCCCCCGGAAAGAACCAGCGGTAAATCCGGGGAGGCTGTTCGATCAACATCGTCTATTGCTTCTTTTGACCCGCATCGAGCTGCATGGAGTATTGATTGAACCGTTCGACATACGACTGGGCAAAATCCTTGTCATATTGCATGCTAATGGTCAAAATCTCCCTCATTACCGCCATATTGTAGTTTATGTTTCTCATGAACGTTTCCCGCTGCATCGGTTTGAGCCGGAGCATCCAGTCGACTTCCGCCATGCTTCTTTCCATCATTTTTGTGGTGATAAACTTAGCCTTATCCACTTCTCCCAAGGAAAAGTAAAGTCTGGCTATCGGGTAAATGGAGAAATCGAAAGGAACATTTTCTTCGGGCATCACTTCGACGCAACGGTCGAGCACGTTCTTCGCGCTGTCGGGCTTCCCCTCTTTCATAAGCGCTTCGGCAAGGTCGGCAAACAGCAGCTGCCGGTACGATTTGCACATCCGCATCGTATTTTCTTCCAGATATATGCCCGGTTTGTCGATTCCGCCCCATTTGAATTTGTTCATGATGTTGTCATACATTTTCTTTGTGTTGATGGTAACGCCATGTTCCGCCGTATTCATCGGCACCAGTTGAAAGGCAAGTCCCGTTCTCTGCAGGTGATTGCCGGCATAACCGTAAAGATCTCCGGGTACGGTGGAGGCGTAATAGATCGGGCGTTCCCAGTTGTTTGTGTTGATCATGTCCAGCGTAATGGCGTCGACCTTTGAAATCGCAATTTTCCCGTCAAAATTTATCAGTAGTTCCTTTTCAATGAAAGGCTCGTATTCCGCGTTTAAGGTCTTATTTCTTACCACCGTCGCCGAATCGATGCGAAGCACCAGCGTTGATGACGGAATGTAATCGACCATTTCATTCCCGTATGCATACCGGTGCCTGTTGTCGTCGCTTTTTGCCAGATTAAGCGCCGTACTTACTCCGACAGGCCTGTCCGTCTGGGGTATTACGTAAATAAAATCACGCTTGCCCTGCAGATAATCCTTGTATGTCCAGGATATAGGCAGGGGGTCGGAGTTGTAGGCCTGGCGTTTCATCTGGTTGATGTACCAGTCCGTCTGCAGGTAGCTCGTGTTACACACGCGCACATCCGTGCGGATGCCTTCGATTTCCTGCGCGTACCACAGGGGGAACGTGTCATTGTCTCCGTGAGTGAATATGATGGCATTGGGTTCGCACGATTCGAGATAATTGCGTCCGAAATCACGCGCCACGTAACGTTTCGAGCGGTCATGGTCGTCCCACGTCTGGGAGGCCATTTGCAGGGGTACCAGGAGGCCTGCCAGCGTTGCCACCGTACCGGCGACCACGGAAGGCAGCTTCGCCTGTTCCAGCAACTTCGCTATTCCTGCCACGCCGATACCGATCCAGATGCAGAACGCATAGAACGAGCCGGCGTATGCGTAATCCCGTTCGCGGGGCTGGAACGGGGGCTGGTTGAGGTATAAAACGATGGCGATGCCGGTCATGAAGAACAGGAAGAACGTGATCCAGAAACCCTGCACGCCTTTGTCGCCGGTCTTCAATACCTGAACCAGGATGCCGAGAAACCCGAGCAGCAGCGGAAGCATGTAGTATACATTGTGCGCCTTGTTTTCGGCAATGTCGGGGGGCAGATTGTCCTGCGGCCCCACGCGTATCCCGTCTAAAAATTTTATGCCCGTTATCCAGTTCCCGTGCATAATGTTGCCATGTCCCTGTATATCGTTCTGGCGTCCCGAAAAGTTCCACATGAAATAGCGCCAGTACATGAAGTTCAGCTGATATTTGAAAAAGAAAACCAGATTCTCGCCGAATGTCGGTTTCATGACTGTTTTCATTTCGCCGTTCACATTGATATTAATGGGCGTTCCCTTTACCTCGCCCCAGTCCTTGTATCCGGTTACGTGATTTTCGTCCGTGGAACTGTACATGCGCGGGAACAGCATGCATGTCTCTTCGATATACACGCCCCGTTCGTTTTTCGAAGAGATGAAATAGCGGTCTTTTTCGGCCGGATTTTCCTTTATAACGCGCGTCCATATCGGTACTCCGGGCTTCATGACCGGGAGGCTAAACCGTCCCTGAATCTCGCGCTTCACTTCCGAAACGTAGGTTTTCCCGTATATAAGCGGCGTTTCGCCGTACTGTTCGCGTGCCAGGTATGTGCGGAGCGTGAAGATGTCGCTCGGCTTGTTCTGGTTCATCGGCGTGTCGGCCGTTGCGCGGATAAGTATCAGCGCAAATGTGGAATATCCGATGAGAATGACCGTCAGCGAGATGAGGACGGTATTTATCGCCCGGATATTTATCTTCCTGTATTTAAACATGAAGACGGTTAATGCGGCAATAATCAGGATACCCAGAATGTAGCCGTTTCCGACAAACGGTATCCCGAGAAGTGATACGGCAAGAATAAAGGCTATTTTCATGCGTTTCTCGTCGACTTTTTCGCGCATGGTCTCCCATATTGCCCATGCCAGGACGCCCGTGATGACGATCAGATAGACAAACACGCCCGTGTTGTACGGCATTCCGAGGACGTTGACGAAGAGCAGTTCAAACCAGCCGCATACTTCGACCAGCCCCTGCACGACGCCGTACAGCATGACGGCAACCATGACGAATGATATCAGCAGGGCATATACCGTGCCTTTGAGCGTGGGATTCGGATATTTTTTATAATAGTAAACAAGTACGATGGCCGGTATGCAAAGCAGGTTCAGCAAGTGGACGCCGATGCTCAGCCCCATCAGATAGGCGATCAGGATGATCCAGCGCTCGGCATGCGGTGCGTCGGCATGGTCTTCCCATTTAAGAATGAGCCAGAAAACTACGGCGGTAAACAGCGACGACGAAGCATAGACCTCACCCTCGACGGCGCTGAACCAGAATGTGTCGCTGAATGTGTAGGCAAGCGACCCGACTAATCCGCATCCGAGGATAAGGATTGTCTGCGACAGCGTCATTTTTTCGTTATCTTTCACCAACATTTTCCGCGTGAGGTGCGTGATAGTCCAGAAAAGGAACAAAATAGTCAGCGCGCTGAACAGCGCCGACATTGAATTGACCATTTTGGCAGCATCGGCCGCATCCGACAGGTGGGAAAAGATATTCCCTATCAGCATGAATAATGGCGCTCCGGGAGGATGTCCCACTTCAAGTTTGTATGCCGACGTTATGAACTCTCCACAGTCCCAGAAACTCGCTGTCGGTTCAATAGTCATCAAATAGACGGTTGCTGCGATTGCAAAAACAAGCCCTCCGGTAATGTTGTTTGCTAACTGAAATTTTTTCATCTCTTTTATGTTGTGTTTATATTTGGCCGCAAATATACGATAATCCGCTGATTATGCAACGTATTATGACGCTTATTTATTGTTATGAAGGAAAAAATAGTTTCCCGCCCCATATCGTGGAGTCCTTTCTCAAGGATGCATTTCGTGTTTTCGGCGAGTATCCGCGCCGAAAGGCTCACGGGTTGTTGTCCGCGTGTGTTGCGGAGGTGTATTTTCTAACGTCATTCATTTCAATTTAGCTCTTATCCTGTCTGCCGTGGCCGCAAATTCTTCCGGGGCCAGTTTGAGTTTCGGATTGCAGAAATACATGTCCGCTTCTTTGTTTATGGGAATCAGGTGAATGTGGGCGTGGGGGACTTCAAGTCCCATGACCGCAATGCCGATTCTTGCGCAGGGAACGGCTTCTTCTATAGCCAGCGCTATTTTTTTTGCAAAAATCATCATGCGCCCCAGCAGAGCGTCGTCGATATCGAAAATGTAGTCCGTTTCCTTTTTGGGGACGACAAGCGTATGTCCCTCCGCAACGGGATTGATGTCCAGGAACGCGAAAAACTCACCGTCTTCCCCGATTTTATAACAGGGTATCTCGCCTGCGATTATTTTACTGAATATGGATGCCATAACCGTTATGAATTTACAGGATTTATACCCCCAGAGAAATCTCAAGAATCTCGAAGTTCATTACTCCGGAAGGTACTTTTATGTCCACCACATCGCCGACTTTTTTGCCCATAAGCCCCTGTGCGATTGGGGTGCTGACGGCAATTTTACTTTCCTTGAAATTGGCTTCCGAATCGGATACAATCGTGTATGACATGATTCCTTTGGTCTTTGTGTTTTTTATTTTGACCCTGTTCATGATCTGCACAACATCGGTTTTCAGTTGCGATTCATCAATAAGGCGCGCGTTTGAGAGCATGCCCTTGAGTTGTGCGATTTTAGCCTCGAGCAGCCCCTGGGCTTCGCGTGCGGCGTCATATTCCGCATTTTCCGACAAGTCGCCCTTATCGCGGGCGTCCGCTATCTGAGCGGATATTTCCGGGCGTTTTACCGATTCCAGATAATTAATCTCGGCTAATATTTTATTATAGCCTTCTTCCGACATGTATGTAACTGCCATGGTTTTATTCCTCCTTTCTAAGTGAATAAAAAAAGAATCCCGGCTACTACCGGTAGCCGGAACCCTTGTTTGTTATAATTTCCGGCAAATGTACGCCGAAATTTCAAATAAACAAATTATCTCGTAATGCTTTATAACATATTTATAAAACCGATTTCACTTCATCCTCCATTGTATCAATGGATTCTATGCGCTTAACCATCTCTCCCTTTTTATTCAGGAGGAATAGGGCCGGAAGTTGCCGGACATTGTAGATGGCGGCAATGGATGAATAGATTGACTGCGGATCGCGGACGCTTGTCCATGGAATGTTTGACGCGGCATTCTTCCAGAAATGGGCGTCGTTGTCCAGTGAGACCTGATAGATATCAAATCCGCGTTCCCTGTACCTGTTGTATATTTCGTTCAAACTCATGTTGAACGAGGGAGACCATTCCGTCTGGTATGCCGTGAAATTGACAAGTACGGCTTTCCCCTGCGCCACGTCGCTCAGTTTGACCCTGTTATTATTCACGTCCGGCAAATCGATATCGATGAAACTGACCTCTTTCGCATCATTCAGGTTCAGGGCGTTCCTGCGTTCTCCGCGCGTGACCCGCATGGACTGAAGCGCCAGCGTTTCAAGCTGTTTGGCGCGCGGACTTTCCGGATAGCAGGCTTTATAGCTTGTCGCCACGGCGCCGTATGCTCTTGAATCCGTCCGGTCGTATAAATCGAAGAACCACAGGCCGTCGATTTGTTGAAACAGCGCGAAATAGGCGACCGGAGAAGCCGGCGCTCCGAATATGTATTTGAGCGCAATCTCCTTGTACGATTTTACGGCATTCAATACGTTTTCCTGGTAGGTGGTGTCGGGAATCAGGTTCATCCCGTAGCTGTCGCGCAGTTTGTGAATCTCCTGGTTCGCATCCAGCTGCGCCAGCGTTATTTCCTTAATGGCCTTCCCGTTCTCGGAACCTTCGACCGTGTATGAAGTGGCAAAATTGTGGGCGTCGGCCGTGAACGTGACTGTTTCCGTGGAATCGACGGAGAAATGTATCAGTTGATTTTTCAGCTTCAGACGATAAAAATCAGGGTATTCGGGACGTTTTTGCCTGAATGTGAACTTGCCGTCGGGCTTCAGTTTGATGGAATCAATGACCGTAACGGTTGATAATCCGGTATTTTCAAGATATAAAGTTTGTCCGGTAGCTCCCGCGACAACGCCTTTGGCCGTAAATTCATCAGATTTCCCGCATCCGCCCGTTACAATGCACGCGCAACATACTGCAAGAAGTCTGTAAATGTATTTATATTTCATATATATGTTACTGTTTTCTTCAAAAGAAGTTTTTTCATTATGCTCGCAAAGATACGAGAAAAAATAAACAATGTGCATAAATAGAAAAAAAATTGTATATTTGCCGCCATGAAAAATATTTTTTGCTATGCTATATGAAGAAATAAAACTTATCATAGACAGAGAAGCCGACGCCGTCCGCGGCATACCTGTTACGGAATCGTACGAAAAAGCAGTTGATTTGATATATGAACACGTCCATAGGCGGGGAGGCTCGTTAATCATAAGCGGCATGGGCAAGGCCGGACAGATAGCCATGAATGTGGCCACCACGTTCAGCTCCACCGGAACGCCCGCGTTCTTCCTCCATCCCAGCGAGGCGCAGCACGGCGACCTGGGTATCATGCGCGAGAACGACATCATGCTGCTGATTTCCAATTCGGGCAAGACGCGCGAACTGGAAGAGCTTGTGTGTCTTGCGCGCGGCCTGGCGCCGAAGGTCAAATTTATCGTCATCACGTCCAACCCGGACAGTCCGCTGGCGAAAGAAGCCGATGTGTGTCTGCTGACGGGTGCGCCGAAGGAGGTATGCCCGCTGGGTCTCACGCCAACGACTTCGACTACGGTGATGACCGTTATCGGGGATGTGCTTGTCGTCAGCGTCATGAAGAGAATCGGCTTCACAAGCAGGGATTATGCCCGGCGTCACCATGGCGGATACCTGGGCGAGAAAAGCCGCGAGCAAAGTAAATTCTGAAACGATTGCGTCATGCGAAAGGTTATAGGGATAGGAGAAACGATACTCGACATCATTTTTGAAAACGGGCAGCCTGAACGTTCGGTCGTCGGCGGCTCGGTTTTGAACGGGATGGTTTCGTTGAGCCGCCTCGGCGTTCCCGTGACATTTGTCAGCGAAGCGGGAGATGACCGCGTGGGCGATATGGTTTGCGGGTTTATGGCTGAAAACGGCATTCATACGGATTACATTGACCGCTTTAAAGGGCGCAAAAGTCCCGTCTCGCTCGCTTTTCTCGACGCCGACCGGAATGCCGAATACATTTTCCATACCGATTATCCCGAAAAAAGGCTGAACATGCCTTTCCCCGAAATAAACGAGGATGATATTTTCGTGTTTGGTTCGTTTTACGCCCTGAATCCCTTACTCCGGAAGCGTTTTGCAGAGTTCCTGGAAGAGGCCGCGAGGCGCCGGGCGCTGATATACTACGACCCTAATTTCCGGCCGTCCCACAAAGCGGATATGGACGCGTTGCGCGGGATTGTCTCCGGGAACTGCGCGTATGCGGCCGTTGTGCGCGGTTCGGATGAGGATTTTTTCAACCTGTATGGAAGAACGGAGATGGACGGCGTCTATTCGGAAATCATCCGGCCGGACTGCCGATGTTTTATTACGACGCACGGCGCGGAGGGCGTAACCCTTTATGCGGACGGCATAAAGGCGCACTTCGATTCAAAGCGGATAACGCCTGTAAGCACGATTGGCGCGGGAGACAATTTTAATGCGGGAATCGTCTACGGATTACTGAAATATGACATCGGTTATCGCGATATCCCGAAACTGGGCAGGGAGGAATGGGCAAAAGTGATTCAATGCGGGATTGATTTGTCCGCGGAGGTTTGCTGCAGCTATTCAAATTACATATCGCCGGAATTTGCAGCGAAATATGGGATTTTTAGTGATTAGTGATTAATGATTAGTGATTAATGATTAGTGATTAATGATTAATGGCTAATGATTAATGATTAGTGATTAATGATTAGTGATTAGTGATTCGTCCGGGTGGCGGTTGCGTTGCCGTGATGACACTGTGTGAGTTATTACTATAACTCTACGCGGGTTATTACTGTAACTCTGCCTGAGTTATGGTAATAACGCAACGCATGTTGTTACTGCAACTCGCGCGCGTTATTACCATGTCATGAGGTGCGTTACGGTGATAAGTCCGCAGTCGCGTCTGCGGGACGGTCACTGCCTGCGTTTTACTGCATGGAGGAAACGTCCTTGAAGGTCGCTTTTCCGATCCGTTCGCGCAGTGCGCCGGAAGCCATGAAGTTGATGTGTACGTTTTTGATCTTGCCGGAGTTCGCTTCCGCTTCCGTCGCCGAGCCTTCGCTGCGGGACGTCAAACGGAAGGTTCCCAGTTCTCCCAGTTGCACGGTATGACCGTCGAGCAGCAGATTGACGATCACCTTCAACAGCTGATACAATGTCATTTCCGCCTCTTTCGGGTTCAATGTCGTTTCATCGGCCAGCAGTTCGGCCACTCGC
>JAIRYY010000034.1 GCA_031267485.1 Tannerella sp. | reverse complement strand
TGATGATCTGGATCGTGCCGGCAATATGGATGCTGCTGGTTGCAGGATACCTGCTTAATCTGATGCCGTTAAATGCATTGGGAATACATCTTGTGGTAAGTTTCATACTGGCGAATCTACCGGCTAAACGTATCCAAAAATTATATATTTCCGCAAACAAGATGGAAAACATACTCAAAACCTGTTCGGCGCTTATGGGACAAATTGAAAAGGAGGAATTTAGCTCGGACATATTGCAGGCATACAAACAAAAACTTAGCGGCGAACCGACATATAAGAGGCGGAAACTACACGACGGGGACATTCCTGTGAAAGGGAAAAAACGACTACCGCATAAAAAAACGTCCGCTTCATCTGCCATAAAAAAGCTGTCCCGCAATATCGGCGCCCTGGACCAGCGGTTCAGTACGATGGGCATCCTGCTGAACCTGCTCTACATGCGCGACACGCGCCAGGCCATCAGGCTTGAGCGGTGGAAAAGGGAATATTCACCGAAAGTAAAGGAATGGCTGGACACCCTGGGCATTTTTGATGCCTTCTGTTCGTGCGGAACGTTTGCTTTCAATCATCCCGATTACATATACCCTTCCATTACGGACACTTATTGCTTCATGGAGGGAAAAGGGCTGGGACATCCGTTGCTTCACCGCGACAAATGCGTGCGTAACGACGTGCATATCCCGAACGGCAAATATTTCCTTATCGTAACGGGCGCCAACATGGCCGGGAAAAGTACTTATCTGCGGACGGTGGGGGTAAACTTTGCGCTTGCCTGCACGGGGATGCCCGTCTGCGCCGAATCGCTCGCCGTCTATCCGGCGCATTTGGTCACAAGCCTGCGCACGGCCGATTCCCTCATCTCCAACGAATCCTATTTCTTTGCGGAGCTGAAACGGCTTAAAATGATGATAGACCGGTTAGACGCCGGCGAAGAATTATTCATCATACTCGACGAAATCCTGAAAGGCACCAATTCCGTGGATAAACAGAAAGGTTCTATTGCGCTGGTCAAACAGCTGATTAAGAAAAACGCCTGCGGCATCATCGCCACTCACGACCTGCTGCTGGGGACGCTGTCCGACACATTCCCCGGCAATGTACAGAACCGGCGTTTCGAGGCCGACATAAGAAACGGCGAGCTAACCTTCACCTATAAAATAAGGGAAGGTATAGCTCAAAACATGAATGCAACATTTTTAATGAAAAAAATGGGTATCTCCGGCGAAGATGAATAATATCATTCGAAAACATCAATGATGGCCATGTAATGCGTGTCCGAATCTACCGGACAGAGGGATATGTAGCCCGACCGAATCCTGCCGTCTTCGATAACCAGGGGCGAAGCCTCCTGCATTCGCTGATGCTCTTTCTGCGTATCATAAATGTAATAGACGATACGGAACATGCCCTGTGATGCAGGATGTATGAACTGCCGGCAAAGCTGCATGGCAACAAGGCCCATCGTATAGCGCAGATTCAACTCGACAAACGGATGCACGGCGTAGTTCCCGTCTTCCGTTTTATAAATCATCATGTCGACTCCCATATATCCGGTATATGACGCGCCCACTGTCTCCTGCAAAATAAGACGAACCTGTTCGGCAAGAAACAGGAAATCTTCCGTCGAGATATACTCGTTCAGACGCTGCATAAGCATCTCCTGCGTTCCCAGCATGCAGCCGATGAACTGTCCCTGCGCCTGCGTCTCGAAGACCGACAAACCTGCATATCTGACTTCGCCCTGTCCGTCCGCATAAAATTCGACGGCAAAATCCATGACTTTGTCAAGCACGGGTTCGATGCTCACCACTCCCTGCTTCTTCAGTGCGCCGTTCATCCAGCTGACGGCGCGACTGTCAAGTTCGTTGCCCGTCAGCCAGTAAAGTCCGCGCCCCGATGAGGAGAAAGGGGTCTTGACGACAAAGGGCGCCCTGTTTCCGGCGGCAAACGTCTTGAGGGCATCCATGTCCGAAAAAAACTCCGGTATTTTTATCGCCGGCGTAATCGGAATATTCTCCTGTAAACGTTTAAGACATTCGGCCGCGGTCTGCCGCCTGGTCAGCGTGAGATAATCCTCTTTCCATTCCGGGACTTCTATATTCATCCCGGCCTGTTTAAGCTCACTAAAGATAGCAATGCTGCGAGGAGAAATTCCCCAGAAAGCAGCCGTGAGAGGCGGGAGTTTTGGCTTTTCACCAATCTTTCTCCGTCTATACAATTCTTTCATCATCAGATTTAAAATCATGGGTGATGAAAAATTGGGGCGAAATTCTTTCGGTAACGACAACACGAAATGTGATGACTTTACGTTCCGGACAAGCGTAAAACTTCCCGCACCGCCATACCAGACAGGCAGCAGTTCCAAATCTGCGGCCATTTTCTGTACCGTATACGGAGGGGTATAGTGTGATTTACCACACAGGATTTCCATCTCATTGCCCGGATTAAACAAATGCAATTGTGGCATTTTTAATAATACTGTTTGTTTTTTACTATTCTAAATTTTCGTCTATGGCTTCAATCTTCTTGACTACAACGTCCATTTCTTCTTTCAGGCGGACGATTTTACGGTCCATTTCCTTCACCAGGCCGTCGCCTCCCTTTGAAGATATGTTGAAGAATCCGATATTATTCTCATACGTCTGAAGTTCGCTCTTCATCCTTTCATATATGCGCATGAGTTTATCTCTTTCACCGTATAGTTTGTTTTTACTCGTCCCCAAATCCGAGAGGTTCGAGCGGAACTGCTGTACCCTGCGGTCGCGTTCGTTCACTTTCAGCCTGTCGAACTGATGGTCGACCGCTTCACGGAATAATTTGTGCAACCGGTCTTTTTCCCGGAAAGGAACAAATCCGATAGCGCCCCATTCGGAAATATATCCGCGCAATATCGAAAGGGCTTCTTCACTGTCCAGACTCTCGTCAATAGCGTTTATCTTCTCTATCAACGATTTTTTAGCTTCCAGGTTATCACTTTCTTCGGATTTATGCGAAGACACCTTTTCATTTTTCTGTTCGAAGAAATAGTCGCAGGCTGCAATAAACTGTTTCCACATCGTTTCCGAATATTTGTGCGATACCGGGCCTATACTCTTCCATTCACTCTGTATTTCAACAAAGGCTTTCGTCGTTTCTTTCCAGTCGGTATTGTCCTTCATCGACTCGGCCTTTTTAAGGAGGGCTTTCTTGAGTTCGAGATTCCGGTCCATTTCCTGTTTGGCGGACTTGTAATACTCGCCTCTCCGTTTGAAATAACCGTCGCAGGCCGTACGGAACCGTTCGAAAATCTTCACATTCTGTTTCCTGGTTACATAACCTATCGTACGCCACTTTTTCTGAATGGCAATCACTTCTCTGGTCTTTTTATCCCAGTCTCTTATCGTTTTGAGCGCCTCGAAATCTATCCGTTCTATTTCTTCGCAGATAGCCGTTTTTTCTCCCAGGTTTTTTTCCTCGGTCACTTTCAGCGTCTCGAAATAGGCCTGATGCTTTTTATTGATAACCGCCGATGCTTCCTTGAAGCGTTCCCAAATGGAATCGCGGTATTCCTTTGCTACGGGTCCGATGTCGCGCCATTGCTGGTGGAGTTTCTGCAACTGATGAAAGGCGGAGATAATATCCGGCTCTTTATCCAGATGTTCGACCGTTTCGCACAGGGCGGTTTTCATTTCCAGGTTTTTCTTGAAATCATAATCCCGGAACTGATTGTTTATTTTCACGATATCATAAAACCGCTCATTGTAAAGCTGGTACTTGCGCCACAGTTCTCTGGTATGCTCCTGGGGAACAAGTCTTATGTCCTTCCATTTGCGCTGTATTTCGCGAAATTCGTTATATCGTTTATTGAAATCGTCCTGACTTTCCGTCAATACTTTAAGACGTTCAATCAGGTGCTGTTTGAGTATATAGTTGGATTCTTTCCGGCGTTCTTCTTCCGCTGCCATCGACGAACGTTTTTCCTTATATTCGGATATAAGGGACTTCAATTCCGCGTCCATCTCATCGTCCGGCATCACAAAATCCTTTTCATCTCCCCCTCCCTCAAGAAACTCTTTCTTTTTAGTCTCAATTTCCGCGCGGTGCAGTTTGTAATATGCCTGTTTCAGCAAGTCCATTTCGTTGCGCGCATACTCCTGAGGCTCGGCAACAACCAGCCTTAACCGTTCCATGATTTCCGGCCTGGTAATGGCGTCCAGAACTGCAGTATCCAAAGATGCCGCTATCCCCTCTTCCGATGCCGGAGATTTTTC
>JAIRYY010000325.1 GCA_031267485.1 Tannerella sp. | reverse complement strand
AAAAAAATCATTTTTTTTATGTACGTTTGCACGTAAATTTTAATAACGGGACTTATGGATACTTTCAGAAAACTGCCTGTCGGCGTACAGGATTTTGAGAAACTCCGCTCGGAGGAGTACATTTATGTGGATAAAACAGCGTGGCTGTACCGGCTGGCCCAGACGAGCCGGCAGTATTTTCTCGAACGGCCGCGCCGTTTCGGGAAGAGCCTCTTCCTTTCCACGCTCGGGGCTTATTTCCGCGGGAAGAAGGAACTCTTCGACGGGCTGGCTATCGCGGAGCTGGAACAGGACTGGACGGAGCATCCCGTCTTTTACCTGGATATGAATGTGGAAGCCTGCACCGACGTCGAATCGCTCTATTCGGCATTGAACAGCAACCTCGAACCGCTCGAATCGGTTTGGGGGAAAATAGCGGCGGAGGATACGCCGGCCGCCCGCTTCTACGGACTTATCCGGCGCGCGCATGAAAAGACCGGCCGCCGGGTTGTCGTCCTGGTGGACGAATACGACAAGCCACTGCTCGGCACGATGGACAATCCGAAGGAGTACGACGAGGTTCGCAAAATCCTGGCAGGGTTCTACTGCACGCTCAAAAGCGCCGACGCCAGCCTGCGTTTCGTGATGCTGACCGGCGTGACCAGGTTCCCGAACGCCAGCGTCTTCAGCGACCTGAACCACCTGACGGATATCAGCTTGGATACAGACTACGCCGGCGTCTGCGGCATCTCGCAGACGGAGCTGACCGCCACTTTCCTCCCGGAACTGGAAAGCCTTGCAAAAAAATGCCGGTTCACCCGCAAAGCCACGCTCGCCGAACTGGAAAAACGCTGCGGCGGCTATCACTTTGCGAGAAAAAGCGAAAACATCCACAATCCGTTCAGCCTGCTGAATACATTCGACAAAATGGACTTCCGCAACTACTGGTTCGCAACCGGCACGCCGACTTTCTTAGTCAAAATACTCCGGCAGGTGGATTTCGACGTGAAAACGCTGGAAAAGGAAGTGAAAATCCAGGAAGAGGCCATCAACGATTACCGCATCGAACATGGAGATCCCATCCCGCTGCTCTATCAGAGCGGCTATCTGACAATCACGGACTACGACGCCAGGCTCAACATGTACACGCTCGGCTTCCCGAACGAGGATGTGAAATACAGTTTTTTCAACGGACTGCTGCCGCGGAAGCGCTAATTTGCGAAACCGGATTTTTTGGCGTAGTTTTGCCCCGTTTTTAAAATGATTAATTGAAATGTTTGAAATTTTTGACGCCTATCCATGGCTGCTGCCGGTTGTTATCTTCTTCGGCCGCATCTGTGACGTGACGCTGGGGACGCTGCGCATCATTTTCGTATCCAAGGGAGAACGGAAAAAAGCGCCTCTTGTCGGTTTTTTTGAAGTTTTCATCTGGGTCGTTATCATCTCGCAGATATTCTCCCACACAAACAGCCTGATAGCCTATCTTGCATACGCCGGAGGATACGCCGCGGGCAATTTCATCGGCATCCTGGTCGAAAACAAAATCGCTTTCGGATATGTTCTGTTCCGGATCTATACGAAAAACGACGGCCACCAGCTGGCGAAACTGCTGAACAAAAACGGTATCGGCTCCACTTTTATCAAAGGCGAGGGCGTAATCTCGGAAGTTGACATCATCGAAACCGTAATTAACCGCAAACTGCAGCAGAAAGTCACACGGATCATCGACGAATTTGACGCCGAAGCCTTCTACCACATCGAAGACATCCGCTCGAAAGAACGGGGAATTTTCACCGTCGCATCGCCGGCGGGACTCCCGCGGCTGGGAAAATAAAACCGCCCGCCGTGCCGAAACGTCCGCCGTTTTTCGTCGAAATGCCCGATTTCTTTTGCGTATCTCGTTAAAAAACGCGTTCTTTGCTGCCCGAAAAAAGAAAGACATGATGTATACGGAAACGAAAATAAAGGGAATCTGGATCATTGAGCCAAACGTATTCAGCGATCCGCGGGGTTATTTTATGGAATCCTACCGGGAATCCGAATTTATACGGCACATAGGCGAGGTTCATTTCATTCAGGACAACGAATCCCGTTCGGTGCAGGGAGTGCTGCGCGGGCTGCACTATCAGCTGGAACCCTGCGCACAGTCCAAACTCGTGCGGGTCATCTGCGGGAAAGTACTGGACGTGGCCGTGGATATCCGCAGAAATTCGCCGACATTCGGACAGTACGTCGCCATGGAACTGTCGGGCGAAAACAAACGGCAAATGTTTATTCCGGGAGGCTTCGCCCACGGCTTTTATGTCATGAGCGAAACGGCGGTGTTCACGTACAAGGTAGACCGTCCCTACACGCCCGCATACGAACGCGGGATACGTTTCGACGACCCGGCAATCGGCATCGACTGGCGCATCATCCCCGGAAGCGCGATCGCCACTTCCGGGAAAGACCGGAACGCTCCGCTGCTGAGCGATGCGGAAAACAACTTTACATACTCGGAAAAATAATTATAAACAGGCAGATGAAAACATATCTCGTTACCGGTGGCGCCGGGTTTATTGGCGCCAATTTCGTGAAATACATGCTGGGAACATATTCCGCCGGCATAAGAATTGTCGTGCTCGACGCCCTGACCTATGCGGGAAATCTTGCCACGATAGAGAACGATACAGACAACGTGCGCTGCATATTTGTCAAAGGCGACATCTGCGACCGGAATCTGGCGGAAGAACTGTTTGAAAAATACAGCTTCCAATATGTCGTGAACTTTGCGGCGGAAAGCCACGTAGATCGCAGCATAGAAAATCCGCAGCTGTTCGCCGTCACAAACATCCTGGGGACGCAGAATCTGCTCGACGCCGCCCGCCGGGCATGGAGCGCCGCCGGCCGGGACGGGAAAGGCAGCCCTGTATGGCGCGAGGGCGTCCGTTTTCATCAGGTGTCGACCGACGAGGTTTACGGCAGTCTCGGCCCGGACGGGTATTTTACGGAAACGACGCCCCTCGATCCGCACAGCCCCTACAGCGCATCGAAGACAAGCGCCGATCTGTTCGTGAAAGCCTATGGGGAAACCTACGGAATGCCGGTCACGATAACGCGGTGCTCGAACAATTACGGGCCATACCATTTCCCCGAAAAACTCATCCCGCTGATCATAAAAAACATCCTTGAGGGGAAGACGCTGCCGGTATACGGGGACGGCTCGAATGTCCGGGACTGGCTTTATGTGGAAGACCACTGCCGGGCGATTGACCGGGTACTGACGGACGGACGGGCGGGAGAAATCTACAACGTCGGCGGACATAACGAGCGTACGAACATACAGATTGTAAAAACGGTCATAACGACGATCCGCCGGATTATGACGCAGCAGCCCGAATACCGCAGATGCCTCAAAAAGCGGGTGACGGGAGCGGACGGGCTGCCGGCGACAGACTGGATAGACGACCGTCTGATCACGTTCGTTAAAGACCGCCCCGGTCACGACCTGCGGTATGCCATCGATCCGGCGAAAATAACGGGCGAACTCGGCTGGAAGCCCGATACGGACTTTGAAACGGGCATCGTGAAGACCGTGCGGTGGTATCTGGACAATCAGCCGTGGGTGGAGCAGATCGTCGACGGAGATTACCTGAAATATTACGAACGGCTGTATGCCGGCCGCGAACTGGGATGAATCAGCAGTATCCATCCGTATTGCTGGAAAATGCGGTCAACGAGCTGGCCGCGCTTCCCGGCGTGGGGCGGAAAACGGCGCTGCGCCTGGCCCTCCATATCCTGCGCCGCGATGCGGGCTACGCCGAACGCCTGTCGTCATCGCTGCTCGCTCTGCGCCGCGATGTCAAATACTGCCGTGAATGTCACAACGTATGCGACGCGGATCTGTGCAGTATCTGCGCCAGTCCCGGCCGCGACCATTCGACGGTTTGCGTTGTCGAGAACGTGAAAGAGGTGATGGCGATAGAGAATACGTCCCAGTTTCACGGCGTCTACCATGTGCTGGGAGGCATCATCTCCCCCATTGACGGGATAGGCCCGGCAGACCTGGAGATAAACAGTCTTGTGGAGCGCGTGGCTTCGGGCGGGGTGAGGGAAGTTATTCTGGCGCTGCGCACGACGATGGAGGGTGACACGACAAACTTTTTCCTCTACCGCAAACTTGAACCGTACCGCATTGCGGTGAGCGTCATCGCGCGCGGAATATCCGTCGGCGACGAGATTGAGTACGCCGACGAGATTACCCTTGGACGCTCCATCATAAACCGCGTCAGTTTCAACGATTCAATGAAAACCTGAGCATGAAAACGATGTTGCTGGAATGTGAAAACATAAAGCTCAGGGCGCCGGAGCCGGAAGACCTGGAGGCCCTCTATGAATGGGAAAATGACACGGCGTTATGGGCTGTGGGCTGCACGCTCATCCCCTACTCGCGCTATGACCTGAAACGGTACGTTTCTTCCCCGAAAGACCTGTACGAATCGAAGCAGCTCCGTCTGATTATAACGGCAAAACCGGATATGGAAGCGGTCGGGACGGTCGACCTGTACGATTTCGACCCGCATAACCGCCGCGCCGCCGCCGGCATAATGATAGACCGCAAACACCGGGAAAAAGGCCTGGCGGGCGACGCCCTGTCGCTCTTTTGCCGGTATGCCTTCTCTTTCCTGAAATTACATCAGATATATGCATGCATACCGGTTGACAATGAGCCGAGCAGACGTCTCTTTGCGCGTTGCGGATTCAGGGAAGCCGGCATGCTGTCCGACTGGCAGCTGACGGACGGAGGATACAAGGATGTGCTTCTGGTCAGTTTAATATCGGATCCCGGGGATAATTAATCCATGTCAGATAGGAGCCTCCGACGGATTCGACGGACTGTTTCCAGAACGATTCGCCCTCCGCAAGCATGATATTCCGGCTCGATTCCCGGCTGACAAGCCAGGAATCCTGCTCTATCTCTCCCTGAAGCTGATTCTCTGTCCACCCGGAATAACCGAGGAAGAATTTCATGTTTCCGCCGGCAGGTTTGCCGCTCGACAGATACAGCCTCAGCGCCTCGAAATTGCCGTCGAAATAAAGATTGCCGCCAATCCTGACACTGTCCGGGATGATGTTCCCCAGCGAGTGGATGAAGAATAAACGCTCGGACAATACCGGCCCGCCAAGATAAACGGGTATGCGGGGTATGCAGTCGAATCCATCAAAAAAGTCATTCACCCAAAGCGTCGTCTTCTTGTTCAGGACAAATCCCATGGAGCCCTGCTCGTCGTGTCTGACAAGCAACACCACGGAACGTTGAAAATACAGGTTCCGCAGAAACGGTTCGGATATGAGAATCCTGCCCTTTTCCGGCAACAGGCCGTTATGCCTTATCTTGAATATGTCTTCGTATTGAGCCATTGTCCTCTTTTTTTTATCGGAATGAGGCGGCAAGGTACGCCTTTATCCGGATATATCAAAGAAAATCGCGCCGATTCCAGGGCAACCGCACCAAATCATTGACACACGGATGGATGATGACACAGCAATGTTGCATCGACTGACGACGTAGCGTTGCTGTG
>JAIRYY010000303.1 GCA_031267485.1 Tannerella sp. | reverse complement strand
TGCGGGAGGTAAACGTCATTAAGTAACGTGAAATAAATAATATATAATGATTATAAGCAAATTGACGTACGCGATTTGTCCCGTTAAGGACAAAATGTTGGTAGAAGATGAATCCACCCGTAGAGACGCGATTAATCGTGTCTCTACAATCCCGCGTCTCGTGGGGACGGAATGTGATTGGTCGGTTTTATTCCACATTCCGTCCCATACGGGACGGGGGAGATGGTGTGAGAGGACGTTTTCTACCAACAATTTGTCCCTAACGGGACAAATTGTGTACTTCAATTTGCTTATAATCATTATATATTATTTATTTCACGTTACTTAATGTTGAGAAATGGAAATTAATCACTAATCATTAATCACTAACCATTAATCACTAATCATTAACCATTAATCATTATTTTTTCGAACGTATTTCCACGCGCCGGATTTTGCCGCTTATCGTCTTGGGCAGTTCGGAGACGAACTCCACGATGCGCGGGTATTTGTATGGCGCTGTCACGCGTTTGACATGTTCCTGTATCTCTTTCACCAATTCGTCGCCGGCCCTGTCCGCATATTCTTTAGAAAGGACGATGGTCGCCTTAACGATTTGTCCGCGGATTTCGTCGGGTACGCCGGTGATTGCACATTCGACGACGGCGGGATGCGTCATGAGCGCGCTTTCGACCTCAAACGGGCCGATGCGGTAACCGGAACTCTTTATGACGTCGTCGGCGCGTCCTACAAACCAGTAGTAGCCGTCTTCGTCGCGCCAGGCCACATCCCCGGTATAGTACAGGCCGTCGTGCATGGCATCGCGCGTGCGTTCCGGGTCGCGGTAGTATTCCTTGAACAGGCCTATCGGCCTGTTTTCACCGACATGGACAACGATTTGCCCCTGCTCGCCGTCTTCGGCCACCGTCCCGTCGGGACGCAAAAGGTCGACGTCGTACTGGGGATTCGGAAGTCCCATCGAACCCGGCTTGGGTGTCGTCCAGGGGAACGTGCAGACAGTCAGCGTCGTTTCCGTCTGGCCGAAACCCTCCATCAGTTTTATTCCGGTCAGCCTGTAAAACGCGTCAAAAACCGCCGGATTAAGCGCCTCGCCCGCTATCGTGCAATATTTCAGGGAAGACAAGTCATATTTGCTCATGTCTTCGCGGATGAGAAACCGGAAAATAGTGGGAGGCGCGCACAGGGACGTTATCCGGTAATCCTGTATCATGCGCAGCATATCCGCCGGCGTGAATTTTTCGTGGTCGTACACAAAAACCGTCGCCCCGGCAATCCACTGTCCGTACAGTTTGCCCCAGACGGCTTTTCCCCAGCCCGTATCCGCTATCGTCAGGTGAAGGCTGTCCCCATGCAGGTTATGCCAGAAACTGCCGGTCGTAATGTGTCCCAGCGGATACAGGTGGTCGTGGATAACCATTTTCGGTTCGCCGGACGTGCCGGAAGTGAAATACATCAGCGATGTGTCGCCGTTCGTGTTCACATGCTCCGGGCGCACAAACGGAGCCGCATTTTCAATCCCCCTGTGAAAATCATCAAACCCATCGGCCACGACCGGCCCCACGGACACCCGTTTTTTCACTGTGGGCGAATCGGGCAGGGCCTCTTTTATATGGTTGAGAATCAACTCCTCGCCCGCACATACAATCATCTTTATATCGGCGGCGTTCGCCCGGTAAACGATATCCTTTTTCGTCAGAAGATGAGTTGCCGGAATGACGACTGCTCCCAGTTTATGCAATGCGACAATGGAAAACCAAAATTCATAGCGGCGTTTGAGAATCAGCATCACCATATCCCCGCGTCCGATACCCAGCGACTGAAAATAGGAAGCTGTCCGGTCCGTATATTTTTTTATTTCGGCAAACGAGAAATCGATATGCTCTCCCCGGTCGTTTGTCCAGCATAACGCCTTTTTATCCGGGTCTTTCTCCGCCCATGCATCAACAACATCATAACCGTAATTAAAATTTTCCGGTACAATTATTTTAAAATTCCTTTTGAAATCTTCCTGAGACTCAAATGCAGTCTGCGCCAAAAATCTATCCAACATTTTCGAGTTTTGTATTTAATGTTAATGTATAAAAATATATCGCGTCACAGTATCACGGCCAGGAATCGCACTACTTTTCCGTCGAGCGCCCTCATCCCGTGAGGCAGTTCCGAATTAAAATAGATGCTGTCGCCCTCCTCCAGGACAAGGTCTTTCCCGTTTATCCGTATCAACATGCGGCCGCTTATGACGTAATTATACTCCTGGCCGGCATGTGAATTAAGATACATCGGCTCGTTTTCCGGTTTCGGATGAACGGTAACCATGAAAGGGTCGGCGTTGCGTTTCGAAAAACCCGCCGCCAGCGACTGATATTTATAGGCTTTTGTCCGTTCGACCGACACGCCCTTTCCGTTGCGGGTAACAAAATAAGCGCTCATCCTGGGTTCGTTGCCAAACATCAGCGCCGTCAGTTCCACGCCATACGCCTGCGATATGTTGTGGAGCACGCTCACCGATATATCCACCGTCCCGCTCTCGAGCGTCACATATTCCTCCGGCGAAATCTTGCACGCTTCCGCCATCTCTTCCACACTGATATCCAGTGCGTCCCGAAGTCCCTTCAAACGTTCGGCAATCTGTTTTATTTCTTCATTCATATCTTATAGATGTATATTAAATTCAGCATGAACCGGCGACAAAAGTAATGAAAAAACAATCATTATAAGAAATATTCGTTATTTTATTCATTTTCGTCAGTCAATGCACGAAAAATGTTTTTATTATTAAGCCGGAAATTGCCGGAGAACAATAATTTCAGAAAACAGTCCATCTGGGGTATCAGCGCCTGCACTCCGTCATTAATTATTACGAAATCAGCCTGTTTGCGCTTTAATTCGTCCGGCATCTGGCGGTTCATCCGTTTCATGATATTGGCTTCAGTAGCTCCGTCGCGTTTCATGGCGCGCGCCAGCCTCAGTTCCACCGGGGCATACACCAGCAGTATGACGTCGACCGCCTTATCAAATCCGGATTCGACCAGTATGGCCGATTCGATGGCACAGGCGCTGCTTTCCTGCCGTTTTGTCCATGCCCGAAAATCTTTGTTGACGACAGGATGAATGATTTCATTCACTTTTTTCAGGATTTTTTCGCTGGAAAAAATGAACGAAGCAAGGCGTTTCCTGTCAAGCCGGCCGTCCACATAGATATCGCTGCCGAACAAAGCCTCCAGTTTTTTGCGTATAACCGGCGACGCGTCCGAAAGCCGTTTACTTTCCGCATCCGCCGTATACACCGGTATTTCATTCATCGCAAGCAACGACGAAACGACGGATTTACCGCTTCCAATACCTCCCGTAATACCTATTTTAATCATGGTCGGGCTGTTCCATAATAAATTCCACTTCACCGGGGATTAGGGTCACGTCGGCAACCCACGGCGGTTTTTTCGTCAGCCGCACCGGCAATTTGCCGGTCGACCGGTTTGCTCCGAACTCATCAAACGGCGTTCGTATTTCGAGCATGTCAACCGTCAGTTCCCTGAACCGCGACATGGGTATGTCGCACACGACCTCAACGGACGACGGATATATACGCAGGGTATAGCCGGCGGGAATATCGTAACACGACACCGGCAACCGGAGTCTTTTTTCGGTGAACTCCTCGACCGGGACAGTCAGCTTGACCGTTTCGTGAGCAGCTTTCACGCCCGCTGGCAACTCCAGGTCAGCCGTCAGTTCTTTCGTCTCCGAAGCATTTTCCAGCGTTATGAGTTTCGTCCTTACGCTATTCAGCGTATCAAGAATCTTGCGGCTGCCGTACAGGCTGATTTCCGGGTGTGAGATTTCGATGTCGCCGGATTGCTGAAACCCGGGTCTGGTATTGACGGTTACGTTTGGAACGACCGGAACCCGGCGGCTGCCCAGGGAGTCATATTTAACCACAATCTCACGCGGCTCAATCGAGATGATGGATGTCGAAGAAATCAGTTGCTTCGACATCGCCGTCTCAAGCATCTGGCTTGTCACATGAAAAGATTGGTCATGTGAACGCGGGAGGCCGGAAACCGGTATGTCGACCGGCGAAAAATGTGATTTCCACGAATAATACAGCAACGCCGAACCCTTATCTTTCAACAGGATGCTTATTTTTTCGGGGTTGTCTTCGGACAGAATCCATTCCGGGGGGATATTTTTATAGCGCAACGGCAGTTCGATTTCCTGTTCGTAATCCTCCTGCAGGCTTTGCAGAAGCCAAAAACCAAAGGACAACAATAAGAAGAAAAGAAAAACCAGGATTTCTTTCCATTGCTGGCTGCGAAAAAAATCTTCCGTATTCCGGAGTATTGATTTCAATGCAGAGATGAACTTATTCTGCATGACCGGTAAAGTTAAAAAAAGCCGCTACGATTTCGGCTGAATATCCTCCGGGCTGGCGAAAATCGATGCCTTATCCACACGTATGCGAACGCCATCGGCCACTTCGACGAGCATGGAACGTTCGGCGATTTCCTTGATCCGGCCATGTATTCCGCCGGCGGTCACCACCTTATCTCCAATCTTCATCGCCTCGCGCGCTTTCTGAATGTCTTTCTGGCGTTTCTGTTGCGGACGAATCATGAAAAAGTAGAAAATAGCAATCATTGCTATAATCATTACGATACTCATGGAAGAACCTCCCATGCCACCGGGTACGGATTCCGGCGCCTGTAATACTGTTGATAGCGTATTCATTTTTTTTTCGGTTTAAAATTCAACAAAACTGTTTTTGCAAACAGGATGGCAAAGATAATACAAGTTGGGAACAATCCAAAACAAACAGGTATTTTTGTTGTTCAGTTTTTCATCAGCAGCTTCTCGCTTTTCAGTTCATTGATTATCGAATCGAGCACTCCGTTTATGAAAACGCTGCTCTTGGGGGTGCTGTAATATTTCGCCGCATCAATATATTCGTTGAGGGAGACGTTTATCGGTATGGTCGGGAAATGCATGATTTCGGCCAGGGCGACCTGCATAATGACAAGGTCCATATTGGCCACGCGCTCCGATTCCCAGTTTTTCATGTGCCGGTTGATGCGTCCGCGGTATTCCTCCCCGTTCAGGAGGGTCTGCCGGAACAGTTTGATGACGTAATCGTAATCGTCGTCATTATTGAACATGGGAATCAGGTCGTGATTGCTTCCCGTGTTTTCGTCAAACCGTTTGATGGTCTTGACAACAAACGACTCGATGATATCAATGTCTTCATTCCAGTAGATGCTTTTTTCTTCCAGATAATCCTCTATAAACTCATTGTTTGAGATGACGCGCCTGAAAACGTGGCGCCAGAAGTCGCGGTCAGTCTCATAACAGTCTTTTCCATTCAGATAATCCCTGTATACGTCGGACTTAACAATCATGTCCAGGACTTTCCGGATAAAATCCCGGTCGTCAGCCAACGAAATGCCATGCTCTCCGCAGTATTTCCGAAGCGCCTCATTTTCGGCAATCTGAGCGGCGAAGCGGTTATTCAGCATACGCATGTCGGGATTTTTGTCTTCGTCGGTCGGACGGTACTTGTTGCGCCGCATTTCTATCAGATGCTCGTACATGCGGGTCACTTCCACGATCAGCAACAGCAGGTAATGATAAAGGTCATACGACCGTCTCAGACTTAACAATAACTCATTCTCAGCCACCCTGAGATCATTATTACCTTTTTGATAGTATGCATATACTATCTGTAAAACTTTTATGCGGATTAAAACTCTATTAATCATTCGTTTTTTTTAAAACAGATAAATTTCTACCATTCAGGTGCGAAGATAATATCATTGAAAAAGAGTGATTTGCCTCTTGCGATCATCTCACTCTTTTTCTTTTCCTGAAAATGCCTGACCTGTATCATGCAGGATGGATAGCTTCAGTAGGACATGCATCAGCGCATGATCCGCAATCGGTACACATTCCCGAATCGATATGATAGATATCGCCTTCTGAAATCGCTTCCACAGGACATTCATCAATACACGTACCGCAAGCGATACAATCTTCACTAATTACGTAAGCCATAGTCTTTTTCTGTTTAATTGTTTTATTAATAATACCGCCTCCGGGAATGTGAGAAAAATCTCCATCCCGGATGTCAATGACGCGGCAAAGATATATCATTATTTTCACATACAGATAACTTTTTCCGCTTTTTTTACGGACGCAATATCTTTGGCTTTCCTTCGTTATTACCTGTAAATATACGGGAATCTTGAAAAAGTCGGCTTACATACTTCTGTTTATATTATTTGCCTTTCCGTCGTTTTCGCAAAAACGGAAAGTGCAGAATCAGCCTTATGCGGACTATAAACTGTATCATTTCGGTTTTCACGTGGGGTTGCATAGCCAGGATGTTATCCTGACAAACAATGGCGTCGCAACGCCCGACGGCAAGACGTGGTTCGCCGAAATACCAAGCTATTCGCCGGGGTTCAGCGTCGGGGTCATCGGCGACCTGTTCCTCAACCCGTACATGAACCTGCGCCTCTCCCCGACCATCCATTTTGGCGACAAGACCGTATATTTTAAGGAACTGACGGGCAGTGAGGAAGACGTGCAGGCCGGCATCCGTTCCAATTACCTTTCGGTTCCCCTGGATCTTAAAATATCATCCATGCGCCTCAACAACTACCGCCCGTACATAACAGGCGGCGTCTACGGGGCTATCGATTTGGGGCGGAGAAAGGGCAATCCGCTTTTGCTTAAACAGATTGATTATGGGTTTGAATTTGGCTTCGGCTGCAATATTTACATGCCTTTTTTCAAATTGGCGCCGGAAATAAAATTCAAATTCGGGCTGCCCGATTTACTGGAAAAAAACCGTGGCGACCTCAGCAACGAAGAGGACAAGATTTTTACGAACGCCTTATCCAAAGCCACGTCGCGCATGATTGTCCTGACTTTCAATTTCGAATGACGAACTCAAAATAAACATATACGGCCGGCGAAGCGAGCAGGGCGCTGTCGAAACGGTCAAGCATGCCGCCGTGCCCGGGCAGTAATTTCCCCGAATCCTTCACGCCGCACGCGCGTTTGAGCAGCGATTCCGTCAGGTCGCCCCAGGTTGCCGAGACGGCCGTTATCAGCGCGAAAAGCAGCCACTGGTACCACCGCAACTCCTCGAAAAAGCAGGCGAACAGCAGCGAGGCCGCAACAACGGCGAAAAGGCCTCCCCAGAAACCCTCCCAGGATTTGTGCGGCGAAACGCGCTGAAACAGCCGGTGTTTACCCATCCATGTTCCTATCAGGAACGCGCCCGTATCATTGAGCCATATAAAAATGAAAATCATCAATACCGGCAACGGGTCATAAACCTGCGAAATCATATACGGAATGAAACACAGCAGGGAAATCGTCCCGGCGCAGTAACACTGTCCGAACAGCATCATTCCCCACCGGTTGACGGGGTTCGGCAATTTCCCGCCGCCCGAATCATCCGGCAGCGCTGCCTCACCGGCAGGGGTGGAATGGCGGATATACAGTCCGGATATCAGCGAAACGAGTAATATAATAATGTAGGGGATGTAAATTTCATGTCCGGCATAGTCGCCGGCAAACAGGCAGGAGGCCACAAACAGATACGCGCCTCCGGTTATCTCGAGCCGGCGCACCCAGACGGGGGCGTCGTATTTCATCAATGCGTACAGTTCATGAATCAGCAGACCGGCAATCAGTCCGAATACGGCGGCAAACAGAAGAGGATGTACGCAAATGGCGGCAACTATCACTCCCACATATACAATCCCGGTAAGTGTTCTCTGTATAAGATTTTTCAAGGTCAGGTCATTTTATGGTCAGACGCCGGCATCATCCGTTTTTCCGTTCTCTCCGTTTTGTATCTCCATCAGTTCCTCGCTGCGCGACACCCAGGCGCGCTTGCCGAAAATATGTTCCACGTCTTCCGTATAGATGACTTCGGATTTGAGTAGAAGTTCGGCCAGCCGATTGTGTTTCTCCGCATACTCGGAAAGCATCCGTTTTGCCCGTTCGTACTGCTCATTCACGATGTTCTGCACTTCCCGGTCGATTATTTTTGCGGTATCCTCGCTGTAAGGCTTCGTGAAACCCCAGTCCTGGCCTGTGGAATCATAATAATTGAGATTCGGCATTTTTATACTCATGCCGAAATAGACGACCATTGCGTAGGCCTGTTTCGTGACGCGCTCCAGGTCGTTCGATGCGCCTGTGGAAATGGCTTTGAGAAACAGTTCTTCGGCAGCGCGGCCGCCGAGTGTGGCGCACATTTCGTCGAGCAGCTGTTCGCGCGTCGTTATCTGGCGTTCCTCCGGGAGATACCAGGCGGCGCCCAGCGCCTTGCCGCGCGGCACGATGGTCACTTTCACCAGCGGATTGGCAAATTCCAGCAGCCAGCTCAGCGAAGCATGTCCGGCCTCGTGATAGGCGATGCTCCGGCGCTCTCTTTCCGTCATTATCTTGCTGCGTTTCTCAAGGCCTCCCACGATACGGTCGACAGCGCTCATGAAATCGTCTTTCTGGACAAATTTCTTCCCGTTGCGCGCGGCAATCAGAGCGGCCTCGTTGCACACATTGGCAATGTCGGCGCCGGAGAATCCGGGCGTCTGCCGCGCGAGAAAATCCGTATCCACGCTCTCGTCCCTTTTAATCGGGCGGAGGTGAACGGCAAAAATCTCTTTCCGTTCGTTCAGGTCCGGCAATTCGACATGTATCTGGCGGTCGAAACGCCCCGCGCGCAACAGCGCCTTGTCGAGCACGTCGGCGCGGTTCGTGGCGGCAAGTATAATCACGCCGCTGTTGGAGCCGAAGCCATCCATTTCCGTCAGCAGCTGGTTGAGCGTGTTCTCCCGTTCATCGTTAGCGTTCATGTTTGCGCTTTTCCCGCGGGCGCGGCCAACCGCGTCTATCTCGTCAATAAACACGATGCAGGGCGCTTTTTCCTTTGCCTGGCGAAACAGGTCGCGCACACGCGAGGCGCCCACGCCGACAAACATCTCCACGAAATCGGAGCCGGAAAGCGAGAAGAAAGGCACATTCGCCTCGCCCGCAACGGCTTTCGCCAGTAAGGTCTTGCCCGTTCCCGGAGGCCCGACCAGCAGGGCGCCTTTGGGTATTTTCCCTCCAAGTTCCGTGTATTTGCCGGGGTTTTTCAGGAACGATACGATTTCCTCCACCTCCTGCTTTGCTTCCGAAAGTCCCGCTACATCTTTAAATGTAACCTTGTTCGTGCCGTCCTTGTCAAAAAGCTGCGCTTTCGATTTTCCCACATTGAAAACGCCCATTCCGCCGCCGCTGCCCACTCCGCCGGACATGCGGCGCATAAGGAAGAACCATATCAGGATGATAAGGGCAAAAGGCCCGATGGATACAAGGATATTCCAGAACATATCGTCGCTTTCCCGGTATGTGACGCGTGCGGAAATGTTGTTTTCCGAGACAGCCCTGTCATAAAAATCGGAAAATTTGTCTGCTGACGGAATCCGTACCGTTACTTTGACGCCCAACTCGGACGCCTTGACGGCCTCCTGTTTGAAAACGTCCGGATACCTGTCTTTTTTGACCGTGGCTTCCAGCACGTTTTTCCGGTTGAAGACGGTCATTTCGTCAAACACGTTGTCCCGCACCATCTGTTGAAATTCCGTCCACCCGACCTCTTTCGTTGAAGAAGAATCGTTCATAAGGTACAGCGTTATCAGGGGGATGAAAATAAGCGCATAAATCCACCACAGGTTATAGCCGGATTTCTTATTTCCGTTCGCATTTTTCGGGGAACTGCCGTTATTGTCTTTTTGTGTATTTTTACTGTTATCTTCCATATATGTGTACTCACAATTACATAATAATCAATCAATATTGGGGATTTTCTCTATTTTCGAATCCTCCCACAAATTTTCGAGACGGTAAAACGAACGCGTCCCGGGCAGGAAGATATGCACAATAACCGTGCCATAATCCATGCCCACCCATTGAGAATTACGCAATCCGTGTATGGAAGAGGGTTTATCCTCCAGTTCCCTGTGAACCGTATCCCATACCGAATCGGACAGCGACGAAACCTGATTCGGATTTCGTCCCTCGCATATAACCATATACCGGCATATTGCCCCCGCCGTCTCTCTCAAGTCCACAGTAACGATGTCATGTCCCTTTTTTTCCTGCAATCCCTTAACGATTGTCTCTACAAGTAAATTCGTCTGATTCATCCAAAAAACAAGCCTTTTTATATTCTCAACGCGCAAAGATAGTGTAAAGCCGGAAAAATACAAAACATGCCGGTCTTATTTCCGGGCAACCGCACAAAAAAAAGTCCGGTGGTGCGATTGTTAAAAAAAACGGAATTACATGCGCTATTTTGCAATATTTTTGAATTATGCCGGTATTGTGCAAAAGAATATCGATTTTGTATACAAAAAAATAGTGACGGACTGTTTATCTTTGCACCGATTTTATAAAAGAACATGAGAAACTTAATTGCATCAGCTGTGAAACACAGAGAAAAATACAGGAAATGGCCGCTGTCCGGAGAAAATATTTTTTCCGGAGGCGTACGGGACGACGCTTCCCCGTCGTCCGCCAATCGCGTTTCCGTCGGGAAATATTTATGTTTTTTTAATGAAAACGATTTGCATGTTCCGATTAATTTACTAACACACACACACACACACACACACCGCGCAGGTTTAGCCTCGCGCGTTAAGATACGCATTATTCCACGAAGTTGTACGTGTGCCACACTCTTATTTTCCATACTTTTCCCAATTTATTTTGCACGGTGCGGTTATGTGCATAATTTCCACCGTCCCGGTGCAGGGACAAATGCAGGAGCGGGGAACGCCCTGCTCCCACATTCCGCTGGCGCGGGCTTGCCGCCCGTACCGGACTGCCGGTTATTGACTGGTGCGGTCTGCGAGTCGCTCGCAAGTCGGAATCCGAAAAATTTCCGGTCTGCGAGTTACTCGCAGGTCGGAATCCAAAAAATTTCCGGTTTGCGAGTTGCTCGCAAGTCGGAATCCAGGTACCGTCATTGCGAGGAACGAAGCAATCCAGGCACAGGCGGCGAACCGACGACCCGGCGACCGACCGGGTCACCGACTGAGCGAAATTTCCGGTCTGCGAGTCGCTCGCAGGT
>JAIRYY010000299.1 GCA_031267485.1 Tannerella sp. | reverse complement strand
GGCGGCTTTCAGGAAGCCTTCGTCCAGACAGCGGTTCAGGAAAGGTTTTCCTTCGTAAGTGTACCAGTCGAAAATAAAGACGTCGATGCCGTGAGCAGCGGCGGCGCTTATTTTTTGTTCCATCACTTCCGGGTCCTTCTCGTCGGTGTAGCCCCAAAGCGGTATCTTGGGTTGGTCATGCCCCTCGAAACGCGGCTTTGCGTTCTTTACGAGTTCCCATTCCGACCAGTTGTCGAAATGCTGGCGGCTGATGGGCAGGTCGGTCGTGTCTCTCGTGTGATAGTCCGGGAAGTAATAGCAGGCGACGGTGATTTCGTCCGTGCCGTTCCCGGCCTCATGCCCGCACGATGCGGAGAATATCGCTGCAAGCAGACAGATAATCCCGGAATGTCCATTAGCCCGATTCCGTGTGTGCGACATGCCAATACTTGCAAAGACGCTTTGTCCGCACGAACAAAGGCGCTTTGTCCGAGCGAACAAAGGCGCTTTGTCCGAGCGAACAAAGACGCTTTGTCCGAGCGAACAAAGGCGCTTTGTCCACGCGAACAAAGGCGCTTGTGAAGAATCTGCCGCCAATAGACATTTTGGAATAATTGCGATGTTTCTCATTGTTTCTGTTCTTTTTTATTGTGAATAAACTGTTTTCGTGTCCCCCATGTTCCCTGCGGTGTGGTTTTATCCACAGCCTTCGGCGGAAGAAAAGACGTGTCGGATTTCTTCAGCCGAAACCTTTGGCGGAAAATCCGACACGCCGTACGTTATGTCTTTGCACTTTCATGGTGAAGCATGACAAAAAATCATCTGTATCCCGGATTTTCCACCAGATTCGGATTGTTGGCCGTCCGGTCGAGCGTGATGGGCAGGTAGTAGTTTTCCTTTCGGAAAAGAGGGCGGTTCACCGCTCCGTCGATCTGTTCAATGACGATGAGCCGGTATTTCGGCTCGCCCGCCCGGTAGCTGTTGTAATCCAGGATGTAGCGCAGGCCGGAAAATTCGCGCGACAGGTCGTCCTCGGCCGTCCGCCAGCGGCGTACATCCCAGTAGCGGTGTCCCTCGAAAGCAAGCTCGACTTTCCGCTCATGGCGAATCCTGTCCCGGTCTATCGCCGTCAGGAGCTTTATCCCGGCGCGTTCGCGCACTTTGTTGACCGCTTCCAGGGCTTCGTTCGTATTTCCGAGTTCGAGAGCGGCTTCGGCCATGTTGAGGTAGACTTCGCCCAGGCGAAATATCTGCCAGTCCTGCGAGGAGGTGGCCCAGGCGGAGTTTGTACCGGCCATGTTATCATGGTTTTCGTCGAGGTACTTCAGCATGCCGAAGCAGGTGCCGTCGACATCCTGGTCTCCCGTGGCGAGGATGCCGTCGTACGAATCGGTCGTCTGCACCGTTCCGTCGGGCAGCAGAATGCCTTTGTAATATTCAACCTTATCGCCTTTCCAGGGCGTGTTCTGGGTATAGAACGTCGCGAAGAAACGGGGATCGCGGTCTTTCCAAAGTTCTTCGGTTGTCCACAGACCCTGCTGTATCGCCTCCCTGTCGAGCTTGCCGGGACGTCCGTCGACATATTCAAAGTCCTCGACCAGCTCCAGATAGGCGCCGTCCAGATTGCCCCGGTTCCATCCCTGCGGCCTCGGGCACTGGAAGAAATCGACGCACCAGCCGTTTCCCCCACCCTGTCCGTGGTCGCCGTTCACGTTATTGTGCCTTTTGGCAAAAATAACTTCGGGATTGTTTTTTACCAGAAACAGATTCCTGAAATTCACCGTCCGGTCTTCATCCGCATCATAGAGCGCATGCCGTCCGCTATTGACGATCCGGGCGCCCGCTTCGTAAGCCGTCCGGTAGTAGCCGTCCGCCCTTGCGGCCGGTATGCCGACCACGCCGTCCAGCTGCACTTCGCCGAAGCGGGCTATACTGCCCGCGTACAGCGCCGCCCGGCATTTCAGCGCCAGCGCCGCATACCGGCCCGCCCGGCCAATGTTCGAATTGTCGACCGTTTCCGGCAGATCGTCCGCAAACGCGTCAATTTCGTTCAGGATATAGTCGTATATCTCCTCCTCCCGCGCCCTGGCAGGGAACAGTTCCTCCTCCGGACTGTCCATCTGCTGGACCTCCGTGACCAGCGGCACTCCGCCGTACCGCTTGACCATCGCGAAATAGGAGAACGCCCTCAGGAAACGGGCTTCGGCCGTCCGTACCTTTTTCAGGTCGTCGCTCAGCGGACTCGCGGGAAGCTTTTCGATAAACTCGTTAAGCCTGCGTATGGGAGCATATCCCCACCATTCGAGCAGGCCGCCCTGAATCTTCAGATTGCCGAACTTGTAATTGTACCACCTCAACGCGTCGCCCCAGTCGCGCCACTGCGACATACATTCGTCGCTTACATGGCTAACGGCGAAACAGGGAAAGAAAACATCCCCGTCCCAGTTGTTGCCCGGACTTTCATTGGCAAAATACGACATCTCATAGTACGAATTGGACAGATAGGCCTCAACCAGCGCCTCATCGTTCCACACGTCATTGTCCGAGATCAGATCCAGCGGCGCCTTATCAAGATAATCAAAGCAAGAACTTAGCGTCATAAGACTTGCAACAATAACTGCAATTATATTTTTCATAACTTTTGTTTTTTTGAATTTTTAGAATGATACGTTAATGCCAAGGCTCAGCGTTCTCTGCTGCGGATAGTAATATCCTGCATTTCCAAACGGGGCTTCGGGGTCGATGCTGTATTTCTTCAACCTGTCGAAAGTAAGCAGGTTAGTCCCGGACAGATAGATCCTGGCCTGCTCCAGCGCGACCCTGCTCAACAGCGCTTTCGGTACGTTATATCCAAGCGAGGCATTTTTCAGGCGGAGATAGCCGGCTTTCTTGTAGCGATAGTCGGACGCCTCCGCATTCAGCCCGGAGCCGCCCATACGGGGAACCAATGCGTCCGTGTTGTTTTTTTCTTCCGTCCATCTCAGATTGTATACCTCTTCCGAATATACCCTAATGGAACGCAACAGCCAAATATCCGTATAGTATGCAAAAGCGCCCTGGAACAGCGCCGTCAGGTCAAAATTCCCATAGCTCGCGTTGATGTTGAATCCCATCGTCCAGTGAGGAAATTTCGCGCCCAACTCGACCTGGTCGCGCCAGTCCAGCCGGTCGTCGCCGTTCGTATTCATGTAGCGGACGTCGCCGGGACGCAGCGTCGTGTTGCCGTTGTTGTCCTGCACGAACGCAAGCGCGTCAATTTCCGCCTGGCTTCCGAACAGACGGTCCGACCGGTAGCCGAACAGACGGTCCGTCCAGTTGCCTGAAACTTTTTTCGTGCGCTCCTCGTCCGGATCAGTATATTCCGGTTCTTCGTAATGTACCCATTTGTCCCTCGACCAGGCGATATTCCCGGAGATGTCGAACATAAAATCATTTATGTCAAAATGCGTGCCGAGCATCAACTCGAATCCCCGATTGTCCAGACTGTTGATGTTCTCCTCCGGCAGCGACGCCCCGAAAGTCGACGGCAGCGTGGAAGTTCTCCTGGCTGGAATGCCCGTCCGCTCGCGGTAAAAAACATCCGCCTCGCCGTACAGTTTTTTATTCAGAAACGAAAAATCAATCCCCATACCCATAATTTTAATTTCTTCCCATGAAAGATTCAAATTGGGAATCACCGATGGATAAATGGCTTTCATCGGATTGTCGCCTATCATATAACCGGCAAAGCCCTGAAGCATATAGCCGGACAGATACTGAAAGTTCACCACATCATCATTACCCGACTGCGCGTAACTCGCCCTCAGTTTAAGATTATCCACATAACCGGCGCCTTTCATGAAATTCTCCTCGCTGAGCCTCCATGCGGCCAAAACGCCCGGAAAATAACCCCATTTCCCGGAGGGCGAAAATTTAGCCGACGCATCCGCTCTCAGCGTTGCTTCCAGCATATACCTGTCCCTGTACGAATAATTCACACGGCCGACATAGCTCATCCGGCCCATTTCCGAAGCGCTGCCGTCATTCTTCGCCGTGCTGTTATCGCCGGCATACATCTGCTCAACCGCCGGCGAGAGGAAATTGTCACGGCTTGCGGAAATCCAGTCGCCCTTGTAATCGATACCCTCAAACAGCGCCAGCGCCGCGATATGATGCACGCCGGCAAAAACCCTGTCGTAGTTCAGCGAAGCCTGCGTCGTTATCGACCTGTTTCTGCTCTGGTTGATACTCAGCTGAGCTGAATTGCCCAAAGCGCCGGCCAGCGTATAGGTATCACTGGCAATATCGTACCGGTAATAACTGACGGGCTTCGTGAAATTCGCCGTCTTGTTGTAGTTGACAATCGCGTTGACAAGCACTTTGGCCGACAGCCCCTCGATGCCGGGAATCTTATAGTTCAGCGTTCCCGTCCCCTTGAAGTTCTGATTATCCCACTTGCTGTACCCTATCCGTTCATAATTGGATGACACATGCGCTCCGCCCGTCCCGCCGCCATCAGCATACGAAATCTTTGTCGGATCAGGCAGGGTTGCGGGATAAATCGGCAACGTGTTCCAGAAGTCCTGCCAGACATTGTCGCCGCCTTCGCTTTGCGGCCTGTGCGGGAATATACGGTCTTCAATGATCGCCGCCAGATCCAGTTGAAAACTCAGCCTGCTGCTGATCGATGCATCTATATTCGACTGCAGGTTGTAGCGATTATAATTCCCCCCGTTCTTTTTCCACATGGACTGTTGATTCAGATAGCCTATAAATCCGTAATACTTCACCGCTTCGCCGCCGCCCCGTACCGACAGGTTGTATTGCTGCTGGGGCGCCCAGTCCCGGACAAGTTCATTATACCAGTCCGTATTCGGATATTGGGGATCGGAGCCGTCATAGTATTTGCGAATCTGTTCTTCAGTAAACGGCGCCTGTTCGGGAGGTCTTCCCGATTGAATCCATTTTTCACATTCCAGTTCGGCATATTGTCCCGCGCTGGTCGGCCTGGGCATACTGGTGACGCCCTGCATCGTGAGATTCGTGTTGAACGTAAAGTAAGGTTTCTGTTGCAGTCCCCGTTTGGTAGTTACCAGAATGACGCCGTTTCCGGCACGCGATCCGTAAATGGCCGCCGATCCGTCCTTGAGAACCGAAATACTTTCTATCATATTCGGGTCAATCGTATGAAATGCAGCCTCGACGCCATCTACAATAATCAGAGGACTCGCAAATCCCCGGATGTTCAGGCTGGCTCCATCCGAGCCTGGCTGCCCGCTGTTCTGGATCACGGTAAGACCCGGCAGGCGGCCTGCCAGCGCATTGGTTGTATTGGCGACGGGCGCGACCGTCAGATCTTTGGAACTGATGGACGAAACGGCGCCGGTAAGGTTGACTTTCCGCTGCGTGCCATAGCCGACAACAATCACTTCGTCCAGCTTTTGCGTGTCTTCCTTCAGTTGTACGGACAGGTGCGTCCGGGTTCCCACACTGATTTCCTGCGTCAGGTATCCGATGTATGACACCTGCAGGATTGCATTTTCCGGCACGCTCAGCGAAAAACGTCCGTCAATATCCGTCGTGGCGCCGTTCGCCGTGCCCTTTTCGATCACATTAGCGCCGATAACGGGCTCTCCCGCTTCGTCCGACACTGTACCGGTGACACTCCTTTTTTGCTGGAATATCGCCCGGATGCCGGCTCCGTTTTCCCCCGCGTCCTTTTCGGCCGGATTAATCAGGATAAGGTTGTTTTCCGTAATTTCGTACTTCACGCCTGCATTTTCAAAGAGACGGTCCAGGATAGATTCGACCGTATGGTCTTTCATCCGGACGGAGACTTTCCGGTTCAGGTTTATTTTTTCACTCTGGTATATAAACCGGTATTCGGATATGTTCTCGATCTGGAAAAGAACGTCCTTGATCGATTTATTGCGCACATCCAGCGACAATTTCGTGTTTTGCGAGTATATCGTCGCCGAGATATTTAATGAGAATACTGTCAGGAAAATAATTGTTACTCTCATAATAGTTAAAATCTTTTTTAAGTCCGGATACTTTTCCGGCTTTGAAATATAAAATAATTGCATATCTTTGTATTTTGATTGTTATTTAACTGCAGTGTCGGGTGACACTAAAAAAGTGATTATCAAAAAGACCGGCGGGATTTGGTGCGACATTTCCCGCCATTTTGTTTTTCATGACGTTTTATTCCATAGGCAAATCTTTATTTTGGGGTTATACTTATACTTTTTCCTTTCACGTGATAATCCACATTGCTGAGGCGCGACAGGGCATCCAGCACGTCCGATATGGTTTCTTCCCGGATAATGCCATTATAGTGAATATTTTCGCCCAGTCCGGCCGGCAGGTGGATATCCACGTCATACCACCGTTCCAGATGCCTGCACACGTCGGTCAGGGACATGTCGTCCATGTACAGCTTGTTTTCCAGCCATCCGTACGAATGTGACAGCACTCCGTCCGTCCGCCTTAACTTATGGGTATCCCTGTCAAACACCACGATATCGCCGGCGCGCATCCTTAATTTCTCGTTTTCATACGCCAGCTCGACATATCCTTTCACCAGCGATGTCCGTATGGTCCGGTCGTCCGCGTAAGCCTGCAGATTAAACGACGTTCCCAGCACCTTCACTTCCGGCCCGTTTGCCGTTTTGACAACGAACGGCCTGTCACTTTTCGCCACATCAAAAAATCCCTCGCCCTGAAAAGTGACTTCCCGTACTTTCCCTCTGCTGTCGTATGAATAAGCTATCTCCGAACCTGAATTTAGTTTGACGGTCGAACCGTCGGGCAACGTAATATCCGAACGGCTCCCGTAATCCGCCCTCATGCCGACGGATATCGCGTGTTCACCGAACAGCCCCGCAAGGGAAAGCGCAAAAACGGCAAGTACGGAAGCGGCGGCGCCCGATATGGCATAACAGAGACTGCGCAAACGGCGACCGGCACGCGCCCTTTTCCGATTCGTCCCGTCAATCTTCTCCCATGCCGCACCGGCGTCAAACAGGGATATTTCCCTGTAATATTCCGATTCATCCCATATCTTTCTGTACCGGCTGAACGTTTTTTTGTGAACGTCACTTTCATTCAGCCATTCAATCAATACCGGATCGCTCAACTCCCTTTCCCCGTTCAGAAGAAAATTGACGATGCGTTCTCCCATATCTGTTTTGCTCTCCATTTGGTTCATTCTTTATCCGTATGACACCGCAAATGAAAAAAAGTCCTATCCCGCGACCAAAAAAAATTTACGGCGAATAATATTAATGTATCGTTTCCGACAAAATAACATTCTGCTTTTTGCGAATATCCGGGGATTTGCATTACCTTTGCGCCGGAGATTAATATCGGCATATGATTGTTGTTTTTGAAAAGGAATACCTGCGCGAATTGTACGAAAAGGGGGGAAACGGGTGATAAAAAACATCACTTTCAACCCGAAATCGTACGTAAATACAAACATTGTATAAACTTGATGCGCCGCGTGCCGGACACAAACGCGCTTTTAAAGTATAACG
>JAIRYY010000079.1 GCA_031267485.1 Tannerella sp. | reverse complement strand
AAAAAAAACTGTTGTATTTTGTTTATTTTACGTCCCTCAGTATTTGAAACGGCTTTTGACGGGGGCTTCCGACGCGCTGTTCACGGGGACAAGTGTGAATCCCCACCTGTAATCGCGGTTTGCCGGTAACGAATACGCCGGTTCGGGGCGTGCGCCCCAGCTGTTGTAGCCGGCCACTCCCTGCTGCCTCATGTCGATGCATACTTCGACGTAATTGCGCGGAACGATGTCGTTTATATGGGTTTGGCGGCGCAGCCGGTTTTTTGCCTTTGCCTCGTCGCGGTCTCTTATCATTTCGGGGGAGAAGTTGTTCCACTGACGGGGTTTGTCCGCATGTTCCTCGTCGTCAAAATCCTCGACCGGGCTATGCAGCGCATTGAACTCGATGAGGCTGTCCGCCACGATGAGCACTCCCCCGCCGTTTCCGGCGGTCAGCGACAGCCACCGCGTGTCGCAGTGGTGGCCATTCTCCTGCGGGCGGACATACGGGAAATACAGTTCGCCGGCTTTACTCCGGTACAGGCCGACGGACATGCCGGCTTTCCTGTCCCAGTAGTTCTCCTCCGGGCCGCGGCCGAAGTAACTGACTGTGTTCAGCGCGGCGGGCAGGCGAAAACGCATTCCGATACGCGGAACGTTCAGTCCGGATGCCTCCCTGCGCGCGGCTTCCATACCCGGCGAGAATGTCGCCGTACGGGTCGCTTCCGTCAGTTCCACCGTAGCGGCGTTCATCTCCGTCGAGGTGAAATGTGCGGACACGTTGATGGCGCCGTCGGGATAAATCCTGTAAGCGACGGCGTACAGGTTACCGGCGGGCAGCAGGTAAGTCGCTTTCAGCAGAGCGTTGCCGTCCTCCAGCAGCGTAGCGGAGGCGTCCGTGACGCGGAAATTCCGGCTGCTCAGCTTCCATATCTGTTCGCGTTCCGGCATGCCGTTGCCGTAGTCATTGTCGGTCGGGCCGCGCCAGAAGTTCGGCTGTATGCCGAATCCCTCATTGAAATATTCCGTCCCGCCGACCCGCCAGGAGGTGACCAGACCGCTTTTCCTGTCGAAAACAAAGTTTACCTTCGACGATGAGACGGTGATTTTATCGCTTTCCTCCGATATGCCGAGTTTGGCCCCGCCTGCCCTGTATGCTTTCCGGACAGCATCGCCCGGTATTTCGAACTGTTCGTGGGCTATCTCATGGCCGGCGGGAACCAGGGCATCATCCACCGTCGTGACAACCGAAAAGTTCAGGAAATAGCCATCCGCCCTCAGCGCTCCGGTATCGAATGTGTTCACCGTCGCCGATTCCTGCGGACGGATATTCAGCGGCAACACTTTCTCCCGTTCCATCCTGCCGTCCTTCGTCAGGCGGCACACGACTTTATAGCGGCCGTCCAGCGGCGTGAAATAGAACCGGTTCGTTATGCGCACCCTGCCCGTGGCGGCATCGACAAGCTCAAAACCGACATTCTGATACGCATATTTCACCTCCGCCATCGCCGGGTGAGGCGTGCGGTCGGGACTGACAAGCCCGTTGCAGAGGAAATTTCCGTCGCTCGGCATGTCCGTGCCATAGTCTCCGCCGTAAGCCCAGAACGGCCGTCCGGCGGCGTCCTTTTCCAGCAGGCCCTGGTCTACCCAGTCCCAGATGAATCCGCCCTGCAGATTCGGATATTTATAGATTGCCTCCCACTGGTCCCACAGATTGCCGGACGAGTTGCCCATCGCATGGGAATATTCCGACGGCACGACCGGGCGGTCGCTGCCCGTCCGTCCGGTGCGCTCCAGCCATTCCGCGCTTGGATACTGCGGCACATACATGTCCGTATTCCACTCCCACAGGGCGCGTTCGTAGTTGACGGGACGGTTCATGCCACCCCGTTCCCTGTCTTTGACATACAGATACGTCTGATAGAAATTATACCCGTTGCCGGCCTCATTGCCGAGCGACCAGACAGTCACCGACGGGTGGTTTTTGTTCCGCTCGTACATGTTCGCCGTGCGGTCCAGGTGGGGAATCAGCCATTCGGGATTGTTGCCCAGCGAGCCGCCCTTCCGCAGGTCGTAATACATGCCGTGCGACTCGATGTTCGCCTCGTCGTAGACGTACAGGCCGTATTCGTCGCACAGTTCGTAAAAACGGCGGCTTTGCGGATAGTGCGACAGGCGGACGGCGTTCAGGTTGTTCCGTTTCATAATCTCAAAATCGCGGCGCATGAGTTCTTCCGTGACGTAATGCCCTGTCCGTTCGTTGTGTTCGTGGATGTTGACGCCCTTGAACTTGATGGGCTGTCCGTTGAAAAGCAGAACCGTATAGTTGCGTCCGCTATCGTCTTTCCGGTCGGTCTCCCCGAGTTCGATGCGGCGGAAACCGACCGTGTAGGGCACGACTTCGCTTATCCGTCCGTCCGTCCTGACCGTTATCAGCAGGCGGTAGAGATTCGGCGATTCGGCGCTCCACGGCAACACGTTTTCGAGCGCCCCGCGGAACGAAAACGTCTGCACCGTCCCGGCCGACACCCACAAATCCGCCCCGTCCGACGCCACCGTCCGCCCCGCGCCGTCCAGCAGTTCGTAGCCGGCGGTGACATTCTCCGCCTTTGCCGTATAATTTTTAACGTCGACGGCCATACGCAGCAAACCGTTCCTGTAATCATCGTCGAGCGTTGACACCACGCGGAAATCGTTCACCGCGACTTTCGGCTGCGACCAGAGGTAGACGTCCCGTTCGATGCCGCTTATACGCCAGAAATCCTGACATTCGAGGTACGACCCTGTGCTCCAGCGGAAAATCTTCAGCGCGACCGTATTTTTTCCGGGCTTCAGATAGCTGTTGAGAAGGAACGTTGCCGGGTTTTTGGAATCCTCGCTGTATCCCGCCTCCTTGCCGTTGACGTATACGTACATACCGGATTTTGCGCCGCCAATGTGGAGATAGACGTCGCGCCCGTCCCAGTCGGCAGGCACGTCGAACTCGCGCCGGTACACCCCAACCGGATTGGTCTCCGGCAGCAGGGGCGGTTGCGGATTGCGCGCCTTAAACTCGTAACCGTGGTTCGTGTAAATCGCGACGCCGTATCCCTGAACTTCCCAGTTGCCCGGAACGGTGATGTCTTTCCACGACGACATGTCAACGTCCGCCGCCGTCACGCCGTCCGGCAAATCCGCATAAGCGTCCGCAAAGAAAAATTTCCATGTCCCGTTCAGCGACAGGTAAAAGGGACTTTTTTCAAAGGCCGGATTCAGCGCGCCCGTGCGGTCGGCAAAACTCATAAATTCGGTTCGCGGCTTTTCCTTATTGACGGAAACCGCCCGCACATCCTGCCAATACGGTTTTTCCGGCGACTGCGCCGGGACGTTACTGCTGGCCGCCATCGCGAACAGCATACCCGATATCCATGTTTTTTTCATAGTTCATTGTTTTTTGTCTGAGGCGCAAATATAGGCAAATTTTGCCGGAACAAACAATTCTTGTACCTTTGCCGGGCGAAAAAGGCAACTTGCCTTATTAATAACTTGACCATAATTATGATTTCGATTGAAGGATTAACCGTTGAATTTGGCGGTTTTACATTACTGAATAACATCTCTTTTGTTATCAACAAAAAAGACCGCATCGCGCTTGTCGGCAAAAACGGGGCGGGCAAGTCCACGCTGATGAAAATCATTGCGGGGATGAAGACGCCGACGAAAGGCTCGGTCGGCATTCCGCGGGAAACAACCATCGGCTACCTGCCGCAGGAAATGCAGCTCTCCGATACCATGACGGTACGGGAGGAGGCGGAACGGGCTTTTGAACATATTCACGATGCGGAAAATGAGATAAACCGCCTCAATGCGGAGCTTTCCGAACGCACGGATTACGATTCCGACGCGTTCCAGCATCTGATTGACCGCGTGACGTCGCTCTCCGAACATTTCCAGATGATGGGCGGAACAAATTATCATGCGGAGCTTGAGCGCACGCTGATTGGGCTGGGCTTCACGCGCGGGGACTTCGGCCGTCCGACGGCGGAGTTCAGCGGAGGATGGCGCATGCGCATAGAGCTGGCAAAACTTCTGCTCAGGCGGCCGGACGTGCTGCTTCTTGACGAGCCGACCAATCACCTCGACATCGAATCCATCCAGTGGCTGGAAACGTTCATTGCCACGCGCGCCAATGCCGTCATCCTCGTGTCGCACGACCGGGCGTTCATAAACAACACAACCCTGCGGACGCTCGAAATAGAACTCGGACATATTTACGACTACCGGGTGAAGTACGATGAATACGTCGTTCTCCGCCGTGAACGCCGCGAACAGCAGATGCGCGCCTACGAAAACCAGCAGAAAATGCTTGCCGACACCGAGGCTTTTATCGAACGCTTCCGCTACAAGGCAAGCAAGGCCATACAGGTGCAGTCGCGGATAAGGCAGCTTGAAAAGGTCGAACGCATCGAAGTCGACGGGGAAGACAGCGCGATGCTGCGCCTGAAATTCCCTCCCTCGCCACGCTCCGGCTCCTATCCGGTTATCGTGGAAAACCTGTCGAAACGCTACGGCAATCATCTTGTTTTTGACGGAGCCACTTTCACGATTGACCGCGGCGACAAAATCGCTTTCGTGGGCAAAAACGGCGAGGGGAAATCGACGCTGGTCAAATGCATTATGAACGAAATCACCGATTACGGGGGAACGCTCAAACTGGGGCACAACGTGAAAATCGGATATTTTGCGCAAAACCAGGCACAGTTGCTGGACGAAAGCAGGACGGTCTTCGAAACGGTCGACTATGTTGCACAGGGCGACATCCGGACAAAGATTCGCGACATCCTCGGAGCTTTCATGTTCGGCGGGGAAGCCTCCGATAAAAAGGTGAAAGTGCTGTCCGGAGGCGAAAAAAGCCGCCTGGCAATGATTCGCCTCCTGCTCGAACCCGTCAACCTGCTCATACTCGACGAGCCGACGAATCATCTCGACATGCGTTCGAAAGACGTCCTCAAGAGCGCACTGCAGGACTTTGACGGTACGGTGATCGTCGTGTCGCACGACAGGGAATTTCTTGACGGCCTCGTGGACAAAGTGTATGAATTTGGCAACGGACGCGTAAGGGAACACCTCGGCGGAATATACGATTTCCTCGAACGCAAAAAAATCGAAAGCCTTCAGGAACTGGAACGGAAACCGGTCGGTGGCGATACCACGACCGCTGCCGCGCCCGCTGCCACGACTGCCACGACGACCGCATCCGCATCTGCCGCGCCCGTCGCCACGTCCGCCGCCGCGCAAAACGGTCCGGCAGCGACCGGCGGCGGACAAAACCGTTCTTCCGGCAGCAAAGCCGGTTGTGGCGGGACAAATGTCAGGCTGTCGTATGAAGAACAAAAGGAACAGGCGCGCGTCCTCCGCAAACTGGAAAAGACGGTTGCCGAAACCGAACGGCGGATAGCCGGGATAGAGGCCGAAATATCCGCGCTTGAAGCCCGCATGGCAATGTCGGAAAGTCCCGCATCATTGTATGCCGAGCATGGAAAGTTCAAAAAGGAACTGTCGGACGCCATGGACAAATGGGAAAAGGCGACCAAAGCGCTGGAAAAGGGAACGCTGTAATCCGCGCCTCCCGTTTTGCATTTCCCCCGGCTTATGCTATCTTTGCAGGCCAAACTGTAAATTATTATTATTAAAACCTGATTAATTATGAGAAAGAATTTAAGTTCACAGATAACGCTTACCCGCATTCCGGAAAAATATTATAAGCCGGAAAACGAGTTTGAATACAGTGTTCTCACGCGTTTTGAAAAAATCCCCACGCATATCCACGCTTCCATGGACGAAGCCTCGGCGGAGATAGCCGGCGAGATAGCCGGCGAGATACGGAACCGGCAGAAAGCGAAAAAAAAGTTCGTGCTTGTCCTGCCGGGAGGACGTTCTCCGCTCACGCTGTTTCAGCATCTTATCAACATTCATAAAAACGAAAAGCTGAGTTTCAAAAACGTAATCATTTTCCTGCTTTACGAGTTCTATCCGCTTACGAACGCGGCCAACAGCAACCTGCACCAGTTGCGGGAAGCGTTCCTGAACCATGTTGACATCCCCGAAGAAAACATTTTTTATCCCGACGGGTTCATGAACAAAAACGACATATCCGACTTTTGCGAAAAATACGAGAAAAAGATAAAAGAGGCCGGCGGTATCGATTATATGCTGCTGGGAATCGGGATGGTCGGGACGGTCGGTCTGAACAGCGCCGGGGCCTCCGTGAGTTCGCGGACGCACCTTGTGCTGATGGACAATATCTCACGCAAAGAATCGGCGCAGTTATTCAGTTCGCTGGAAAATGTTCCTCCGGGGGTCATCACCATGGGGCTGGGGACAATCATGGAGGCGAGGACGGTTGTGCTGATATCCTGGGGGGAAAGCAAGGCTGCCATTATCAGGAAGACGATTGAAGGCCCCGCCACGGATTCCATTCCCGCAACTTACCTGCAGCATCACGCCAATGCAAAAGTAATCATTGACCTGTCGTCGGCATATAACCTGACCCGCATCAGCCATCCGTGGTTAGTCACAAACTGCGAATGGGACAACAAACTGATACGGCGCGCCATCGTGTGGCTGTGCCAGATTACGGACAAACCCATCCTGAAACTGACCAACAAGGATTACAGCGAACGCGGCCTCGGGGAACTGCTGACCATTTTCGGCTCGGCATACAATGTCAACATCAAAATCTTCAACGATATACAGCATACCATCACCGGCTGGCCGGGCGGCAAACCGAACGCCGACGACTCGAACCGTCCCGAACGCGCCAAACCTTACCCGAAAAAGATTATCGTTTTCAGTCCGCATCCCGACGACGATGTAATATCAATGGGCGGCACATTCCGCCGGCTGTGCGACCAGCGTCATGACGTGCACGTCGCCTATCAGACGTCCGGCAACATTGCCGTGGGCGACGAGGAGGTCATACGCTACTGCGAATACCTGCGCGACGTCAGCGAAAAATATTCCCCGAAAGAAAACAGGATAAAATCGAAGGCGGAAGAAATCATACACTATCTGCGCTACGAAAAGAAAGAAGACGGCAAGCCGGAACATCCCGACGTGCTGTTCATGAAGGGGACGATTCGCCGGGAGGAAGCGCGTCACGCAAGCCGCTATTCGGGTCTTAAAGACGAAAATATCCATTTCCTCGACCTGCCGTTCTACGAAACCGGGCTGGTGAAGAAAAATCCGCTGAGCGAGAAAGATGTTCAAACCGTCCGAAAACTGCTGCTCAAAGTGATGCCGGACCAGATATTTGTAGCCGGCGACCTTTCCGACCCGCACGGAACGCACAAGGTCTGTCTCGACGCCGTACTTGCCGCTATCGACGAGGTGAAGAGCCGGAAATGGATGCGGAACTGCCGGGTATGGATGTATCGCGGAGCATGGGCGGAATGGGAAATGGACCATATCGAAATGGCTGTCCCGATAAGTCCCGAAGAACTGCGGCAGAAGCGGAATGCCATCCTCAAGCACCAGTCGCAGGCCGAGAGCGCTCCTTTCCTCGGCGACGACGAGCGCCTGTTCTGGCAGCGCGCCGAAGACCGCAACCGCGCTACGGCGGAAACATACAAACAACTCGGCCTCGCCTCGTATGAGGCGATAGAAGCGTTTGTCCGGTATATCCCCATCCAGTAATGAGACAAATACTGAAATTCATAAAAGACTGGATACTCCCGGTCGCAATGATAACCGGTGCGCTGACCCACAACTGGGTCAGCCGCCTTTCCTTTCTGACGCCTTACCTGCTTTTTTTCATGCTGCTACTTACGTTCTGCAAGATATCCCTTAAAGACATCCGATTTCATCCGGCGCATCTGTGGCTGTTGCTCATCCAGCTGACGGCAAGCATCGGACTGTATTACCTGCTGCTCCCGTTTGACGGCATAATTGCGCAGGGTGCGATGCTGTGCCTGCTCGCGCCCACGGCAACGGCGGCGGCCGTTATAACCGGCATGCTCGGCGGCAATGTCGGCTTCCTCACCACGTATGTGCTCTTCTGCAACATCGCCGTGGCAGTCGCCGTCCCGATATACTTTCCCCTCACCGGAACACACGGGGAACTGTCTTTTTTGCTGTCCGTATGGTATATCTTCCGGAAAGTCTTCCCGTTACTGATATTCCCCCTGTTTGTCGCGGCAGCCTTAAGACGCTGGGCGCCGAAAATACACCGGACGCTGCTCAACATTCCCAAACTGGCCTTCTACCTGTGGGTGGGAGCATTGACCGTCGTGACGGGAAGCACCGTAAATTTCATGATGAACCAGGATAGCGCGGCATACAGGACGGAGATTGGACTGCTGACCGTATCACTACTCCTGTGCTGCCTGCAGTTCATCGCAGGCCGGCGTATCGGAAAACGCTACGGCGACCCGATATCGTCGGGACAGGGTCTCGGACAAAAAAATACCATCCTCGCCATCTGGATGGCGCAGACATACCTGCATCCCCTGACGGCAATCGCTCCCGCCGGATACGTCCTGTGGCAAAACATCATCAATTCATACCAGCTTTACAGAAAGGAAAAAGGGATAAAACGCTCACAGCCGCAATAAAACGGTTCACCTGCAAAAACCTGTGTTCAGGCAAAATTTTAATTTTGTATTCCTTATTTTAACGCAGCAAGTCAAAAGGCGCGCAGCGCCAAAATCTTTCTTGCCGTACTCTACGGCCGTACCGCACCCCTGCAAAATACTTTCTGAGCGTGCCGAAAGCGTCTTGAACCCCTGCAAAGTACTTTCGGCACGTGCCGAAAGCGTCTCGCACCCCTGCAAAGTACTTTCGGCGCGTGCCGAAAGCGTCTCGCACCCCTGCAAAATACTTTCTGAGCGTTCTGAAAGCGTCTTGCACCCCTGCAAAGTACTTTCTGAGCGTTCTGAAAGTGTCTTGC
>JAIRYY010000064.1 GCA_031267485.1 Tannerella sp. | reverse complement strand
TCTTAAAAATTGTTGCACAATGGAAGCAAAGATATGTAAACGTTTGCCGGGCGGCATCTCGGATTTCAGAGTTCTCAGGAGCGAAAATTATGCTTATGTCGATAAGACAAGGTTTATCGAACGGCTGGAAAACGAGAGCAATCCCAACCGGTTTTTCATCCGGCCGCGCAAGTTCGGGAAAAGTTTATTTCTGACGATGCTGCGCTATTATTACGACATCAACAGTAAGGACGAGTTTGAGCCGTTGTTCGGCGATTTGCACGTCGGGCAAAATCCGACGCCCGGACGAAACAGTTACGCCATGCTGGAGTTCGATTTTTCGGGAGTAAAAACCGCCACTCAGGACGATTTTATGGAATCTTTTTCGGGTAATGTGCAGGAGGGGTTACGTTCGTTTGTGCTTAAATACAGGAATCTTTTTCCCGATGCGGAACTTGTTCCGAAATACAGCGAAACAAAAATCGGTATCGACGCACTGAATATTGTATTTAACGCCGCAGCGGTAAACAAAATAAATATCTATCTCATTATTGATGAATACGACCACTTCGCAAACAACCTGATTGCGATGGGAAATCAACCGGGGAAAGATTTTTACAAAACGATGGTGAAAGCCAACGGCCTGGTTCGCAATTTCTATGAAAACATCAAAGCGGCCGGAAAATCGTCGCTTCGCCAGACCTTTATTACCGGCGTTTCGCCCGTAATGCTTCACGACGTGACCAGCGGGTATAACATTGCCGGGCATCTGACGCTCAATCCCCATTACAACGAGATGCTGGGTTTTACCCGGGCGGAAGTGGAAATTTTGATGGATGAAACCGGCGTCGAAAGGAAGTACATCAATGTGGATATGGAAGCTTACTACAACGGCTATCTGTTTTATCCCGACTGTGAAAACAGGGTATATAATCCGACAATGATTCTTTCCTATTTAAAGCAGGCCGTTGATTTCAAAAAACCGCCGGCACAAATCATCGACCCGAACCTGCAAATGGATTACGGTCGATTGAGGGCGCTCATACAAAACGAAAACAACCGGACGATACTGCTTGAAATACTCCGGGAGGGCGAAATCGTTTCGGAAATACTGGAAACTTTCTCCATTAATCAACTCTACGACGAAGGCTATTTCATCTCGCAACTGTTCTATCTCGGGCTGCTGACGATAAAAAAAGGCCCCGTTCTAATGGCCACGCTGTGTATCCCGAACTACACGATAAGGACGCTGTACTGGGAATATCTGGCAAAACAGCTGGCAAACACCTCGCCCGAAATGACGGTTGCCACAACACGGCTGAACAGGGCGGTTCATGCTTTGGCGCATGAGGGCAACCTGCACGAGTTTATCGCCTACGTTTCGGAAAACGCCTTCGGCAAGCTGTCGGATTACGACCTGCGGCGTTTTGATGAAAAATACATTCAAATCCTGCTGCTGGCCTATCTGTTTATGAGCCGGCTGTATATCCCGATGAGCGAATACGAAGCCGTTCCCGGCCGGACGGATATATTCCTGCAGCGCAACCCGGTTATTCCCGGCGTGCGTTACGAATGGGTCTTTGAATTGAAATACTGCAAAGCTTCGGCTTCGGACGCCGAAATCGCGGCACAGCGCGAACAGGCGCTGGAACAGTTGGATAAATACGTTCATTCGCACCGCCTGAGGGAACGCGAAGATTTAAAAGCCGCCGCGATTGTGTTTGTCGGGAAAAACAGATTTGAGATTGCGGAATACCGGCGGCGCATTTTGTAATCCCCCCAACTTGCATTATCTTTGCCGTCCGGCAGCCGGCCGGTCTGTCGCTCATCCCCCTGCGGGGACGGGAGGAAAGTCCGGGCAACACAGGGCGCCATCCTTCTTAACGGGAAGCTATCCGCGAGGGTAGAGCAGCGTAACAGAAAAGAACCGCCATGCTCCGGCATGGTAAGGGTGAAAAGGTGAGGTAAGAGCTTACCGCTTCTGCCGTAATGCAGGGGGTCAGTACGCCTGATGGGTTGTAAGGTCATGTATACCGACGCATGTAGGGCGGCCCGCCCGATGTCGGGGGGTAGACCGCAGAGAATTTGCCGGCGACGGCAAATCCAGATAAATGACAGACGCATCCGCGTTGAAAGGCGGGGATGTACAGAACCCGGCTTACAGGCCGGCTGCCTCTTTTTTCGAACGTTCATATTCCCCCACAAGTCCGGGGAATATATTTAAATAGATATGGCTGATAAAAAAGACAGGAAAAAAGAGAAAAATATCAGCGCCCGTATAAGTAATCTGCTCGCGGGGATGATACGCTTCATCACGTATGATATATGGCGTATCACGGAAAACGAAATGAGCGGCCTCAAAAAGGCGTATATTTTTCTGGTTAAGACCATCATTCTGGCCGTACGCGGGTTCAGGCGGGAGGACCTCCTGACGCGGGCGTCGGCGCTTACGTACAGCACGCTTCTTGCCATTGTGCCGATGCTGGCCGTCATCGTGGGCGTGGCAAGCGGGTTCGGCATGCGCGAAACGGTGCGTGAAAGCCTGTATTCCTATTTCCCCGGCCACCAGGCGGAGCTGGGACAGGCGTTCGGTTTTGCGGACAACTACCTGAGTATGGCGCAGGGGGGACTGTTCATCGGAATCGGGCTGATACTTCTCCTGTACACGGTGATAAGCCTTATTTCCGCCATCGAAAGCTCGTTCAACGATATATGGCAGGTGAAGAAAGGCCGTCCGTGGAACAGGAGAATCACGGACTACCTGGCTTTTCTGATTATCCTTCCCGCCATGCTGACGCTCTCCGGGGGGCTGTCACTGTTCAGCTCGACGCTGCGCAATTCGTTTCTCAACGAATATCTTTTTCTGACGCCGGTGGCCGACTTCTTCCTGAACACCGTCCCGTACGTCATCACCATCCTGTTCTTTACGGTTCTCTACGTGCTGGTGCCGAACACGCGGGTACGCTTCCCGAACGCCCTGGCGGCAGGCTTCATCGTCGGCTGCGCCTTTCAGCTTTTTCAGGTCATCTATATCGCCGGGCAGATTTGGGTGAGCAGGTACAACGCCATTTACGGAAGTTTCGCCGCCCTGCCGCTACTGTTCCTGTGGCTGCAGGTCTCGTGGATTCTGTGTCTTTTTGGCGCGGAGATAGCTTATGCATCGCAGAATGTCGGGAAGTTCGGTTTTGAGCGTGACAGCAGGAACGTGAGCCGCCGATACAAGGATTTCCTGCTGATGCTGGTAGCCACGCTGATTGTTAAACGCTTTGAAGAGGGAGGAACGCCCTTTACCGCCGACGAAATATCCGGCGCGAACCGTATCCCGATACGCCTCACGACCGAGATTCTGTATCTGCTGACGGAGCTGGGCGTCATAACGGAAATCTGTCCGGGCGGCGATACGCGCGACGTACACTATCAGCCGGCGCTGGATATAAACAGGATAAGCGTCGGCTTTCTGCTTCGCCGGATAGACGGGTACGGTTCGGAGAATTTCAAGATAGACATCTCCGGCCGCTTCGCCGGCGAATGGCAGACGCTGCTCAAGACGCGTGAAGACATGTATGCCCCGAATGAAAACGTGCTGCTGAAAGACCTCCCCGATGGAAGATAAATGGCGTGGCGGCGATTTGACGCAGGGGAAGGTGTGGAAAGTTATCCCGGCCTTCGTTTTCCCCCTGCTGATAGGGAACCTTCTTCAGCAGGCGTATCAGGTCGCGGACAGCATTATCGTCGGGCAGTTCCTGGGTAAGGAGGCGCTTGCGGCGGTCTCGGCCTCGTTTTTTATCTATTACTTTATCATTTCGCTCATTATCGGCGTGGGCAGCGGCATAACGGTCGTCATATCGCAGTTTTACGGCTCCCGGCAATATGACAGAGTGCAGCGGGCTTTTTCCTCCTTTTTCATTTTCACCGTCATATCCGGCATCCTGCTGTCCGCCGTCGGCGTCATTTTCCCGGAGGAGCTGTTCAGGCTGACGAAAGCGCCCGACGACGTCCTCCCCGGCGCGGTGCGCTATTTCCGGATATACATGTGCGGAACGCTTTTTTTCGTCATATTCAACAGCTTCCTCTCAATCATGCGCGGTATGGGCGATTCCCGGCGTCCGATGATTCTGATTCTTGCGACGGCGGTGTTGAACGTCGTTTTTGACCTCCTGTTCGTCGCCGTATTCGAATGGGACATTGAGGGCGCCGCGTATGCGACCGTTCTGGCGCAGGGAACGGGAGCGCTCCTGTCTATCGTTTTCGTACACAAGACCCACCCCCTGCTCTCGATGAAAAAGCGGGACATGAAATTTGACCGCAGACTGTTTCTGCGCGGACTGAAGATTGGTCTGCCGACCAGCGTGCAGCAATGCTCCTTTTCGCTCGGGCTGCTTGCCCTGCTCGGCATCGTGAACGTGTTCGGGACGGATACGCTGACGGCTTACGGGGCAGCCGGCAAAATAGATTCGCTGATAACCCAGTTCATGCTCGCCCTGTCGAGCGCGATGTCTGCCTTTTGCGGTCAGAATATGGGCGCCGGCGACATGTCGCGGATACGCCGGGGGGTACGCTTTGCGATGCTTATAAACGCGCTGTTCTCCGCAGCCGTCTATCTCGTCATCTGTTTTTTCGGACGTGAAATAATGAAAGCCTTTTCTCCCGACGGGACTGTTGTCGCTATCGGCTACGATTATCTGCTCATCGTCGGCTCCGTGTTTTTTCTGCACGGGGCGCTCAACATCATGAACGGCGCCATGCGCGGCGCCGGAGACACGCTGTTTGCCATGATTACCGGCATCGTCCTCTTCTGGCTCATACGCATCCCCCTGGCCGGTTTCCTGAGCAGCTACATGGGATACCGCGGGATATGGCTCGCCATAACGGTAAGTATCGTCGCCGGCTTCATCGCAACATTCATCTATTACCGCTCCGGAAAATGGAAAAAACAGTGATTAGTGATTAATGATTAATGATTAGTGATTAATGATTAGTGATTAGTGATTAGTGATTGGCGATGTAGGGGGTGTCTCAAAAGCCCTGTTCCGTCATTGCGAACGCAGTGAAGCAATCCAGGCACAGGCGGTGCAGGCGGTTGTGCAGTTCTCGCCTGTGCCTGGATTGCTTCGTCGTACCTCCTCGCAATGACGGTTGTTCTCCCGTCATTGCGAACGCAGTGAAGCAATCCAGTGTATGAACAGGCTGGATTGGGACAGGCGTATCATTCTCCTGTACGTTGTCTGTCCTTTATTTCCAAAAAGAAATAGCGCCTCAAAAAAAGAATTACCCGTTTAATGGCCGGAAAACATGTTTAGTAATGTGAAATAAATAATATAGAATGGTTATAAGCAAATGGATGTACACGGTTTGTCCCGTCAGGGAGAAAATGTTGGTAGAAACATTTTCAGAGACGTTTAAACTCCGTGCCGTCAGGTACGGAATGTCGGTAGAATTAGTCCCGGTCATCCGTCCCGTCAGCGGACGGAATGTGAATAAAAATGACATGACAACTCTTTAGGAAAGTCTCCCGCAACTTGCAGGAAGGTTTCCTAATGTTTAGGAAAGTCTCCCGCAACTTGCAGGAAGGTTTCCTAATGTTTAGGAAAGTCTCCTGCAACTTGCAGGAAGGTTTCCTATTGTTTAGGAAAGTCTCCTGCAACTTGCAGGAAGGTTTCCTATTGTTTAGGAAAGTTCCCTGCAACTTGCGGCAAGGTTTCCTAAACATTAGGACTGTCTTCTCGCCGGCGCGGGCTTGCAGTCCGCGTCGGCAGATTCCGCAAAGTGCGAAACATTGAAACGGATTTGCGGCGAGCCTACCGCGCTGTTCGGGAATATTTCCCCCGGCATCGGATATTCATCATTATGTAATGTAAAATAAATAAGACAGAATGATTATAAACACGATTTGTCCCCGTGGGGACAGACAATTTTCAAACCTGTTTTGCCTCTGTCCCCGCAGTTCCATTGATTATTTAAAAATGTTACATCTCAGCACGATTCCTGCCTGCAGCGCGTGCGCCCTCCATCCCGAACCGTCCGCCACGTCGTTCAGGCCGGCATTGAATCCCGCAAAAGGCGAGAGCGTCAGCCGCCGGGAGAGGAAAATGTCGTAACCGGCGCCGATGCGCACGTCGACGCGCACCTTCATGCCCGGAATAGCTTCCGCATGGTCGCTGACGCCGTAGAGCACGCCTTTGGCCCTGCCCCGCGTCCTGAAGCCGACGCCGGGGCCGCAGTAAACATAGAACGGCGAGCCGGGAATACAGAACTTCACCGCCGGAGCAAGGCTCAGATAGGCGAGCGCGTAGGAATAGTCATTGTTCTTCAGCTTTGCCGACATGTCGCTGTAGAAATCAATCCAGACAAGCGCTCCCAGATAACGGGAGAACTGCATGTCGAGCTGAGCGGTGGCAAGCACATCGAGCCTGGAGAAACGCACGTCGTTCGGAGCCGTGTGGATGGCATAGTTGACGCCCGCGCCCGGCCCCGCGCTGAACTGTATCTGGCCTTTCGCCTCAGCGAGCACGACGGTCGAAAGGATAATGATAATGATTGTCCGCATCATTTTTCAACTGTTTATTTGCTTCCATTAAATACCGTCGCTTCCTGCACGTGCGGCGGGAAGCGACGGTATTCGCCCCTTACTGCTTGTAGCCGTCGCACGTGAAATTGAGCTGTCCGTATCCCTGCAAGGTGGCGAGGATGGAGAAATGCAGCGAATTGCCGTCGCGCCTGCCCGACCCGCTTACGCCATAATCCCTAAGCGTCTGCTGGGGGATGATAAACGACGTGCCGTTTACCGTCGCGTTTACCGATTCCGCCGTGTTGAGGATGTTGGTGATAATCACATCGTCCTTGTTGACCGCCGATTTTACAATCGTGATGTTGTACGAATCTTTGCGGATGATACCGTCCGTGCCGGTATTCTGCTCGTCAATCTTGAACGCTCCGATGTAGGCGTCCCGCGCGTCTCCGCCGTCGCCGTCCGAACAGCTCATGCAGCCTGTTATCGCCGCCACTGTAATCATTAATCTGATAATAACTGTTTTCATCTTTCTAAAAATTTTAATTGTTAAACATTTGGTTCTTTTATTCTTTTTATTTCAATCTCCTGTCCGTTTATGCACGATTCCCGTTTCGTGTGAAAACGGGTCTCATGGATTAATATTCGAATCATTTACGCAGCAAAGTTATATACGATTTTTCTCCGCCCATTATAAAAAACCGGGCTATCCACGAAATGATGTCCTGTATCCACAAAATGACGTCCGGAGGGGGTGAAATAAAATTCATGTCCCGTCGAGGGACGGAATGTGTCCGGATGCCGGCCGACAATGATACTGAAAGAGCCGTTTTCGATGCTCGACACATCAAAAACGGCTCTTTAAAAACATCGGCCATGAAGGTTTCGGCATCCGCGCCGGTTTCTTCGGGACGTTTACGTCTTCCCCGGTTTAACCGTTATCTTACCATTACCTTGTAACTCCTTCCCTCCGAGACGACGAGATATAATCCTCCGGACAGCGCGACCGAGACCGTCTCGCCGGATACGTGCGCGAGCGTTGCCACCAAGATGCCGGTTACATTATATATATATGCCGTGCCGGTCGAGGCGGAGGTGATGCATACCTTCCCGCCCGACGCCCAGACTTTCGACAGCGGCATGTCTTCGTTGCCGACTGTGGACGTGACGTTGATTTCCAAATCGCTGCATACCTGACCGGCGACAAACGTGTAGCTGCCGTTCGCATTACGCGTGGCGGCGAGTTCCTCCGCTGCGCCGTTTACCAGGCGGCTCGTGCGCACGACGGGCTGCTGATTCGACGGCAGCGTCAGCGTGAACGTGAAGTCGCTGCAGCTGCTCACCTGATAAACGCCTGCCGCAGGCTGCGAGGTGATGCCGCCCGAAACTGTGAGCGTCACCCTGCACGCCGGCGCGGCGCTTACCGTGATGCTAAAATCCTGCGTGTACGGCGTGGAGGCTGTCCGGCCGTTTGCTATTGTAGCCGTAACGGTGACGGTTCCCGCCGCCGCGGTGTTCAGCGTGCTGCCGCCGGAAATGGTTGCGCCCGTCGTTCCCGCCGTCTTCACGCTCCATGCGATGGTTTGGTTCGTCGCGCTGGCCGGGACGACCGTGCCCGTCAGATTCAGCGGAGCGCCGGCCGTGGCCGCCGTTGGGACGCCGGTGATGTTCGTCACAGGGATGAATGGGGCGTTCACGGTGATTGTGAAATCCTTTGTATAGTCCGTGGAGGCTGTCAGACCGTTGGCTATCCTTGCGGTCACAACGACGGTTCCCGCCGCCGCGGCGTTCAGCGTGCTGCCGCCGGAACTGGTTGCGCCGGTCGTTCCCGCCGTCTTCACGCTCCATGCGATGGTCTTGTTAGTCGCGTTGGCCGGGGCGACCGTGCCCGTCAGATTCAGCGGAGCGCCGGCCGTGGCTGTCGTCGGGACGCCGGTGATGTTCGTCACGGCGACGAACGGGGCGTTCACGGTAATCGTGAAATCCTTTGTATAG
>JAIRYY010000041.1 GCA_031267485.1 Tannerella sp. | reverse complement strand
CCCCCCTCACCCCCCACCCCCCCCCACCCCCCCACCCCACGTCTGCAAACACTCTTTCCCTCCACGCCGATCTTCCGATCCCGAAATGACTTTGGGACGTCCCGAAATGACTTTGGGACGTCCCGAAACGACTTTGGGACGTCCCGAAACGACTTTGGGACGTCCTGCAGACAATTGAACGGGAAAAATATTTTATCCGGCGGGGGGGGCTTTTTCAGCCCGCATATTTACGCCCGCAATCCATTTACGATATTGTTTCGGATGAAATGCCGTCGAGTTCTTCCAGGATGCGGTGCACGTCCTCGTCCGTTGTGGCGAGTTTCGATTTGCAGATTCTGATCAGCTGCGCCGTCCGTTCTATTTTTGCCGGCAGTTCGTCTACGGAGACGTCGCCGCGTTCGAACGTCGCCACAATCCGTTTCAATTCTTCAAATGCTTCGGTATAATGTGTTTCTGTGTTCATGGTTCTTTTGTTTCAATGGTTTGTACCGTACTGACGAGAGCGCCTTCGTATACGACGGTTTTCAGCACATCGCCCGCTTTCAGGCCGTCCGTGTTCCTGACGACCCGGCCATCATGAAGCGTTATGCTGTAGCCCCGCTTCATCACTTCCCTGGGATCGAGACTGTTCACGCTCCGGGCCATACTCTCCAGACGGACGGTTTCTTCACGAATCATCTGCCGCACCCTGTCCGAACATTTCTCCTGCAGCCTGGCGACAAGGTTTCCGCGTTGCCGCAGCACGTTTTCGACAACCGGGCGCAACAGTTTCGTCTCCGACATGAAGCGCATCCTTTCGTGCTGAAGGATGCGGCCCGGGAAATGCGCAAGTTTCTGTGCCACCTGATTGACCGGAACGGAAAAGTTGTGAAACGTCTGGATGAGGAAGTCCGCCAAATCCGTGGGTGTGATGAGGTTTTTATGCGCCGCCATCTCCGTCACGGTCTCGTTAGTGATGTGTCCGATGCCGGTCAGGACAGGAAGCGGGAACAGTGCAATCTCACGCGCCAGCTGATAGTGGTTATACGGCGCCAGACCCGCTTCCCCGCCGCCGCCGCGGACGATGGCCACTGCGTCGAAGTGATGCCGTACCGTCCGGATACGGTTCAACTGCGCGCTGATAGAGTGCACGATGCCCTCGCCCTGGAGCACCGACGGAAACAGCATGTGAAAGAAAGCATATCCCCACGGATTACGGTCTATTTTGCCAAGAAAATCCTGATATCCCTTGCTCGTCTCGACGGAGATGATAGCGATTCGCTGCAGCAGCAACGGCATCTTCAGCAACCTGTTCCGGTCGAAGATGCCTTCCGTACGCATCCTGTGGATGGCCTCGAGCTTTTCACGCTCAAGGTCGCCGAGCGTATAGCCGGGATCGATGTCGAGGATGTGCAGCGTCAGCCCGCGAGATGCGTCGAACGCAAGTTTTGCCAGAAACAGAATTTTCACGCCATCCCGGAGCGACGTGTTGAGCGTCTGACGGAAGAGGGCGTCAATGCGCCGGTAGTCGTCTTTCCACAGGATCGCCCGTATCTGGGCAACGATTTTCCCATCCTGCTTTTCGACAAGATCGGGATAGCAGTGTCCCGAATGTTTGTAGAAGTTCAGCCTGTTCATTTCCGCCCTGACCCAGAAATTGCTCGTATATCTTTTTGCGAGCGTATTCCGTACACTTTCCATCACCTCCATCAGGGAGAAAACCGTCTTGTCCTTTATTTTTTCCGACATCCTGTGGCGTGCATTTATTCCGTTTTTGTCCAATCGTACCCGGCCAGGAAATCAAAGTCTCTCCGGCAGGAAGCATACACATCGCCGCCCGTTTCCTGTTCGACGGTCAGGTCGTCCAGCCCGTAGGAGGCGGCCAGCGCAAGCAGTTCGCCGTAGGGCACATCGCCCTGTCCCACTTCCGTATAACCCGTTTCACGCTTGAAATCAGACGCATGCCACGACAGGAAGCGTCCCGGATAACGGCGCATGTACGAAAGGATATCCCCGCCTCCGTTCGCCACGTGCCCCAGGTCCATCTGAAAGAACACCAGCGCAGGATCGGTGTTCCGAACCAGCAGGTCGTAGACCGTCTCGCCGTCCACCTGCCCAAACTCCGAGTGATGATTGTGGTATCCGAACCGGATGCCGCCTGCCCGGCACAGTTCCCCGATGCGGTTGAACTGTTCGGCGACGCGCTTCAACCCGTCTGCCGTCTTTCCCTCCGGCAGGAACGACTGTATCAGCCGCCGGCCTCCCGCGGCGTTCATCTCGTCGACGCTTTTCCGCCAGTAGTCCCACTCCCCCGCCTGCACGTCCGCCGGTAACATGCCCGTGCCGCAATGCGTGCCGGAAAGCTTCATACCCACATCGCCCAGCATCCCGCTCCATTCCGCCAGGCGTTTTCCCAGGAACACGCTGCCGTCGAAGCCATACGCTTCGGCATACGCATACCCCATGTCCGCGAGCCGTTTCAGGCATCCCGCATGATCGGCGGGCAGCGTCTCGCGGATGCTGTACAACTGGAGGCCAATCCGGCGCCTGCTCCCAACGCCCGGCGCCGCTCCCGACGGCCATGCCATCCCTTTCAGGCCGCAACACGCCGACGCGGCGACGCCCGCGCTACTGCGAATAAAATTTCTTCTGTTCATTTCCGTTCTGTTTTTTTATACTCGTAAAGATTGTCCGATGCAAAATTAATAAAATTTTTATATTCACGGCTTTTCCAGCGCCTGTTTTATTCCGGAAAGGTGATCGTTGAACTCGGTCAGCTGGGCGATTACCATGCCGGCCTGGCTGGTACGGTCGAGGCCGGCGAGCCGGTTGTTTTTGTTGAACACGGTTTTAATCTGTTCCCAGCGCGCCGTTTCTTCCGGGGTGAGCGTGCCGACGATTTCCTTTAGTTTCAACAGATTGGCTTCACCGTCGGAGGTAAGCGTCTGCGCTTCGTTTTCGTAGTGGGTCAGGACGAGCGAGCGGACTTCATCACGGTTCATCAGCGGCACAATCTGTGCAAGCATTTTGTTCATGTCGCGGTATGAGCCTTGCAGTTTGAAAGCCGGCTCGGTACGATAGGCGTCCCGCATTGCCGCGCTGGCGATGTACCGGCTGTTGACTTTCATCACGATGTCGCGCACGAACAGGCTACTTTCAACCACAGCGACGAAGTCGTCCACGTCCTGCCGCGTGTGGTTGCCCTCCGGGTCGGGCATCTGATCGCCTTTCATCTCGACAAAATTGACCAGACTGTAAAAGTCGGCAAAACTCCCGGCGGCAATTTTCTGCAGATACGGATTTTCCACAATTGCATTCTCGAGCAGGCTCAGGCGAAACAGGTGTTCGGAGTCGCCGATCACATCGCCCAGGTTGTAGACGTCGGCGCGGTTGGCCAGCATGTCGGGTATCTGAAATTTCTCCCCGCTTTCGGTGTACGGGTTTCCGGCCATCACGACGCAGAACCGCCGTCCGCGCAAGTCATACGTCCTGCTTTCACCCTCAAAAATGCCGTCCATCTTCCGCTGTCCGTCGGCCAGCGATATGAATTTCTGCAGAAACTCCGGGTTGCAATGCTGGATATCATCCACGTAAAGCATCACGTTGTCCGCCATTTCTAACGACAGGTTGATTTTCTTCAGTTCCTCGCGCGCTCCCGAAGTCTTCGCTTCCGACGGGTCGATGCTTGTGATGGCATGTCCGATCGTCGGACCGTTGATCTTGACGAAAACAAGTCCCATGATACTGGCGATGTATTCCATGAGCGTCGTTTTACCGTAACCGGGGGGCGACAGCAACAGCAGCATCCCCATGCGTGCAGTCCGTTTGTTTTCCCCTGCGACCCCCAGCTGCTTCGCCAGATTCGCGCCTATGAGCGGAAGATAGACGCCGTTTATCAGCTTGTTACGCACGAACGAAGTCAGCACGCGCGGTTTCAGTTCGCCTATCCTGAGCGACTTTTTATAGTCGCCTGCCAGCCGGTCTTTCAGCTGCGTAAACTCGTTGAACGCCGGCACGCCGGTGTCGTTGAAATTGCCCATTTTGAACATCAGCGAATGATAATCGGCGCGATAGACGTTATTTGCGATAACGGGATGACTTCCGCGCAAATCATGGATTTCAACGAAATCGGGACTTCGCCTCAGTTCGAACGGAAGATCCTTGAGCAACAGCAGGCAGGCCGTTTCACCGCGATATTTCTTGTACTGCTTCAATCCGTCCGACAGTTCGACGAACGACGACAGCCAGTTGCGCACCAGGTAATAACGCTCCACCGTACCGAACGAATCGTCGGCCACGTCGGTGTTAAAGTCCTCCTGCAGCCTGTTCGCTTTCAGGTACCGGAGGAACTCCTTTTCAAGCGTCTTCGACTGCTCGCTGACGGTAAACGCCGGCGTGTCGGCAAATTCCCGGAACAGGTACAGCGCCACCTCGTCGGGGCGTATTTTCGCGGCGTCGAAATATCCCGCGTTCCACCGGACGAACATATCCCGAATCTGATTCGTGACGTACTGATAGTTGCGCGATGCGGGAAAGGCTTTCAGCACGTTGTTGGCCGAGATAATCAGGCCGCGCAGCAGTTTCCTCTCGCTGTCGGCGATGGCATGCCAGAACAGCTGTGCAGCCACGCGTATCTGCGGACGGAACGACAGCACGCCCAGCTGCTCCGCAAGCGCGATCAGGCTTTCGCATATCCGCAGCGCATCGTAGTCGTGCACGCCTTTCAGGTAAGATTCGGAATAGCTTCGTCCGGTTTTGTCGGCAACGAACGCCTTCACGTCAAAATCGCGCGACTTCCGGTATCCGTTGAAAGCAAGAAACGCAAGGTATTCGGCGCGGTAGACTTCGGCATTCTCCGACACGGTTTCCTGCTCCCAGATGTCCCTGTAACGCAGCATGTCGCTATTTTCAATCTCATGATAGAAACCGGTACCCGTCAGGTGGTAATACAGTTTGTCGTCGCGGCGCACGACGGTCAGGTCAAGCGACTGCCTGTTAACGGCAAACTTATACGCTCCCAGCGATATGATATTTTCGCCGTCAGCAAACAGTTCCGTCCTGTCCTTCAGTATGCGGAGCGCGTCTTCGAGCGAGGACTTGAGGCTGTTTTCCAGATTTTCGGCTTTCGGCATGTCGCCCAGGGCGCGCAGGTCTTCAACCAGTTTGCGCACCTTGTCGACCATGAGATCCGTGGAATAGAACGCCTGTATCTCCTCTTTCGTCCTGAACGAACGCGCCTTATTTTCCACGTTCTTCAGCACGCGGAGGCCTATCTGTTCGAGCGAGGCGGAGCGGCGGTTCATCTGCTCGACAAGCTGCGTTTTGCGTCCGTCGAATGCCTTGACGACTTCGTATCGCTTGTCTGCGATGATGGCCGCAAATTCGTCGAAACCGGCAAACCGGCTTTCCAGTTCCTCGACCTGGACGCTTGCCCGGGTGAAATATTCGTCGGCTTTCTCCGGCGAAACGGCCAGTTCCAGATAATTGACGATGCTCTGTTCGAGCAGCGTCAGCTGCGCGCGGAACTCCGCCGCGGCTTCGGCGTTTTTGAGCGAATCCGTCTTCTTTTTAAGCTGCGCGCGCACTTCGTTCAGCGACGCGAAAATCAGCGATATCTTTTCGACGATTCCCGTTGCCTGCGTCGTATCGTCTATCTTGAGGCTATTCAGTATGTCGACGAGCATCTCCAATTCCGAAGAAATCAACCGGCAACCGGCTTCTATTCTGTTGGCGTCAATCACCTTCCCCACTTTTCCGACTTCGCCGCGCTGCTCCGCCACCTTGTCTTCATACGGAAGCAGCGCCTTGTCCTGCAGGAGGAAACCGACCGTTTTGACCGAAAGCTTTTCGTTCGTCTGCACCAGCGTCCGTTTCAGTTCGTCAATCTTCTCCCGGTCGGCATATTTCAGGTTCGCAAGTTCAATAATCCCGCCCTGCATCCGGCGCGTCGCGGACAGCAGTTTCACGTGCTGCTCCAGCGAGTCGAAACGCGCGTTCCTGACCTCCATCAGCAGGCGGTCAACATCCCCGGCGGCATTTTCAAGCGCCTCGCCGGCATGTCGGCGCTGCGCTTTCACCTTGTCGAACTCGTCAACGGCCGTATTGGCAATGTCCCTGATTTGAAGCAGCGACTCCGACAGGCCGAACGCCGTCTCGCCGGATATCCAGAAATAGGCGTCGGCCATGTCGTTCGCTTTCCTGACGATATCCTCGTAAAGTCCTTCGTACGTATCCTCCCTGTTTATCAGCTGAATAATCTCCTGACATTCGGCCATCGCCCCGACGATGCTTTTATTCCCGATTTTATACAGGAAATTCTCTTTTTTTTCCCCGTTCTCCTTCAATTCCTGCGAGTAGGGCGACTGCCATATCTGCACCTGGTGATGACGGGTAGCCTCCTGTTCGGAGCGGAACAGAATGAGCGTCCCGTCCGCGAACAGCGTATGCCCGTTGCAGATGATCGGCGTCCCGACCTGCTGCCTGATGACATTGTACGACATCAGGACATACGTATTGTTCTCGTTCTGGTAGAATATGTACAGAAAATCCTCCCCATTGGGCGACGCCACCCGGCGGAAGAACTCAAGGCGGTTCAGGCTGCTTTCGAATATCCTGTAATCCCCGTTCTGCAGATAATATCCGTTCGGGAAAATCACGCCGTGATTGTCGGGCAGCAAAACGCCCGCGTCGTTCAGCATTTTTATGTTGACGACCTCTTTCGTGCGCGTATTGAAGACAAACGCGCGAAAATCTTCCTGGTACGGCTTTATGCGGATGAGGATGAGATTTCCGAGGTCGGCGTAATAATAGTCCGCATCGTCAATCTGCTGGTCTCTGTTGTCAACCTTTTCGGCGTAGATACCCTTTCCCGTATCCGTATTGTCTTCAATCTTGAAGGTGATATCGCCTCCAATCGCTTCGATAAACACCTTGTCGAGGATGGAGATGTGCGGATGAAGCCCCAGCCGGCGGTCGTCGAGCGTCGTTTTGATCCATTTGAACTCATGCTGCGGAGCTTTCACAACTTCATGGATGCTGCGGTCGTCCTGATAAATCAGTTTTCCGTCCCTGACGAGCCATTTGAATGCTTTCTCATCGCCGAGGTTACGGCTCGTGCGGAATATCATGTAGAGATAGTTCGCTGTCCGCCGGAATTTCGAGAAAGTGGAATCGCGGTAATACCTGTACAGGTTTCCGTAGTCCGTCAGGAACGCGGGGTCGTCAATCAGCTCCAGCGACTGCGGGATAAACTGATTGTCCTCGAACCGGTAAATACTGAACACGTCGCTGAGCTGTATCTCCGAACGCAGTCCGAAATGCACGTTATATCCGAAGATGCACAGGTTGCCAAACGCAATGATTCCGCGCGATTCGCAGTTGTTTTCCGTATTGATGCGCTGATTGGCAGCCAGCGAAAAGTCGGTCGTCGAAAACACCTCCCTGCGCGCCTCATTCAGAGCGCCCAGGCGCAGGGAGAGCGCTTCGCCCTGTGCCCGGAGGCGTTTGCGTATTATTTCATACGTGCCCGCTTCAAGCGTTTCGGTACGTTTATTCTGTTCCGGATCTTGCATCGACAGTCACCTCCGCCTATTTCAGTTTCCTGTTAGACAGTCCCATGGATTTAGCCATGTTCAGCAGATTGGCGAAAAATCCCCGGTCGCCGTCACTATCGCTCTGATTCTGCATCTTGAGGATGAGGCTTGCGATCGTCAGATTCTTCACATCTTCCGTCGAGATGCCCGTCCGGTTTGCATAATAGCGGATGCGTTCGAACAGATCGCCCTCGTTCGTAATGCCGTCGAACAGCGCCTTTTTGATTTGCGTGGCATTTTCGCTTTCGTTCACGAGGCGGTCGAAACCTTTCGCGTTGGAGATTTGATTGACAATGTTTTCGAAGAACATCGTTTCGCCTCCGACGATATCAATGTCGGCGGATTTCAGCGCTTCCGACAGCACGCCGGCCTGCGCCTGCGCAATTTCCTTCCGGATATTGATCTGCGCCAGCTCCACTTCCTTCTCTTTCTGCAACGCCAGTTTAAATTCCTCGTGCTCCTTGCCCGCACCGTCCAGTTTCTTCATCGCCGTCGCCTTTTCGTCGATACCGACAGCTTCCGCCAACGCCTTTTCTTTTGTCACCTCCGCTTCCATCAGTCCCTCCTTGCGCTTCGCTTCGGCTTTTGCCTCAATCCCGGTCGCTTCGGCAAGCGATGTCTTCTCAATGATACCGGCCTCGCCAATGGCTGATGCCAGCGCCTTTTCTTTCGTTATTTCCGCCTCGACCAGGCCCTCTTTCTTTTTCGCTTCGGCTTTCGCTTCGATTCCGACGGCTTCGGCTTTCGCTTTCTTCTCAATGACGGCCGCTTCGGCGATACCCTGTATCTCGAGCGCTTCGGCTTTCGCCTTAATCACTTCAGCTTCGGCCAGACCGGCTGTCGCGTCTTCGCGCGCCTTGGCGTCGGCTAAGGTCTTGCGCGCTTCGGCCTGTTTATTCGAAGCTTCCTTCTGCGCTTCGGCGTCAATCAGCAGTTCCTTTGCTTTCTGTTCGGCCGCAATCTTGTCGGCTTCGGCCGCTTTCACACGCTGTATCAGTTTTTCTTCCGCTTCCTGGGACGCAGCCGTTATCCCGACCTGTTTCTGGCGCTCCACGGTGCGAAACTCCTCTATGTCCCTTATGTTCTGCTGTTCTTCGACAACGCCTTTCTCCAACTGAACGCGTTCGCGAATTACGTCCTGAATGTTCTTCTTCTCAATCTCGATGACGCGTTCCTTTTCTATCTGCGAAAGCGTGACGATCCGTTCCCGCTCGGTCTGTTCGAGCGCGCGGTCTTTCTCGACGCGTTCCGTCTCCACCGCCGCGGTACGCTGTTTGTTTTTCTCGGCGATGATAATCTGCCGCAACTTGTTTTCCTCCTGTATGGCAAGGCTTTCCTCAGTAGCGATACGCACGGATTCGGCTTTCAGCCGTTCCTCCTCGCGGACTTTCCGAATCTCGGCCTCTTCGCGCGCTTTCACGTTGTCTATCTCACGTTTCTGCTTTTCCTCCTTTTCGGCCAGCTGACGCTCCAGTTCAAGAATCGCCTCGCGCGCTTCAACGTTTTGTTTTTTAATCACTTTCTCCTCCTCGCGGCGAATCAGATTGGCCTTGATATTCTGTGCGGCCGTCAAATCCGTAATCTTCTTTATGCCCTCGGAATCAAGGATATTTTCCGGGCTTAGATACTGAAGGTCGGTCTGTTCCAGATAGTCGATGGCACAGTCGTCCAGCACATACCCGTTCAGGTCCGTCCCGATGATGTTCATAATCTCGTCTCGGAACTCGCGCCTCGCCTCGTACAGTTCGATAAAGTCAAACTTCTTGCCAACGGTTTTCAGCGCTTCCGAGAACTTGGCTTCAAATATTTCCTTCAGCGTTTCGATAGCGCTGGCGCGTTCGCATCCAATCGTCTGGGCTACGTTAATCACGTCGTTGACCGACTTGTTCACGCGCACAAAGAATGCCACCTTAATATCGGCGCGGATATTATCCTTGCAAATCAGTCCGTCGTGGTTCATCCGCTCAATCTGCACTTTTTTCAGCGAAATATCCATGATCTCCATCTTGTGAAAAATCGGAATCACATACATTCCCTTGTTAAAAGCTACTTTCGTCCCGCCCACGCCCGTGCGTACAATTGATTTCCCCTGCGGTATTTTCTTGTAGAAAGAGGCCAGCATGCCCATAAAAACCAGCAGTACAAAAATAGCTGCGCCTGCAATTATCACAATAAGATGTTCCATAGTCTTAAATTAATTTATTTATTGTTTGTATAATTCATTACATCGCCAACTCAAGGCGTTAGATTATTAAAAATTTCTTATGCTCAACTCCCTGTTAACCAGATAATATTTTTTATCCTCCGATTCATCCATTACGACGACATAGTCGCCGTATTTAATCTCGTCTCCGCCCAGGCTTTTAACGCTCAGTTTAATCGGATTATTGTCTATCGTAAACTCGGCCGTACCGATTTTTTCACCTTTTATGGTCGACAGCATTTTGCCCGAACGCCCCAGGAAGTCAATCGCGTCCTCGCCCTTATAGCCTATTTCCCGGAAAAACCTGACCATCGGATTTGTTGCAAACTTAGTAAAAAATACGGCGGCGATTGCAATCGGAATCAGGATAAACAGCGAATACAGCCCCCACGAAGTTACATTCACAAGGCTTGTCGTTACCAGCGAGCCGACCCACACAAAGAATTTGAAAGTCGAAAGCACCAGCATAAACGGCACCCGCCCGATATTTACGAAGTTGAGAAACCGCATGAAAAGCCCGGGAGATTTCTCGGCGGCGACCTCCTGCTCACTGTCGCCCGTATCCGTACCGGCCTCCGTCCCCGCGCCGGAAATATCCGCATCGGGAACATCCGCCTCCGGGACATCCACATCCACGTCGAACCCCAGATCGTCCACCCCAACGCCAAACAAAAACGTAAACAGCCAGTAGACCGCCAGAATACCCATGATCACCGTCATGACAGCATTAGGCAACGGATGCATCAAACCATAAAAAAACTCTCCCATAAACACTAATCAATTAAAAATTAAGAATTAAAAATTAAAAGTTAACCACCAATCACTAATCAATTAAAAATTAAGAATTAAAAATTAAAAGTTAACCACCAATCACTAATCACTAATCAATTAAAAATTAATCACTAATCACTAATCATTAATCACTAATCATTAATCATTAATCACTAATCAATCCCAGCTTCATTTTGATTTCGTTCAGTTCCCGGTTCACGTTGCCTGTCGCGTCGCCTATCGCCTTGTTTATCTCGTCGTCCACCGACTTGGTACGTTTGGCCATATCGCCATAAGCCTTCGCCAGCGCTTCCTCCTCTTCCACCTTTTCCTTCATGCGTTCCAACATGCCAATCGTGCTGTTGCTGTCAATCTGCGCCATCTGTTTATTCACTTCCTTAGTGGCGCGGCTAACTTTCACGCGCGATTTCAGCGTTTTCAGCTCATTCTCCCATTTCGTAATGTTGAATTTTAAAATATCGACATTTTTCTGAATGTCATCCGCCGCCGTCTCGTGCGTGACAAGCTGTTTTCCGAGCGCCTCAACCTCCGTCAGCAGATTATCTTTCAACGTCAGCGCTTCCCTCGCCAGTTTCTCCGCCTGCGACATCTCCAGCTCGCCCTTCTGCGCTTTGGTCAGCAGCAAAACAGCCTTATTCCCGTAATCCTGCGCCTCGGATTCTTTTTTCGTCCGGTCATTACCGGTACGTATAGCCATCGCCTTTACCTGCGCATAGGCTTGTAGAGCCTTGTCGAGGTCTTCCCTCATTTCGCGTATGCCCTGTTCCGTCATCCGGATGGGGTCTTCCATCCTGTCAACCGCGGAATGGATTTCCGCCTGACCGATTCTCAAAAGTCTTTTAAAAATATTCATAGCATTTATTTTTTAGAAAATTCAATAATTTGTTCATAATACTCGCTCAACAGCAATCCCAGGGAATTTAAAGCGCCCTCAAACTCGTTGATGTCAAGGTTTTCAATCTGCAGCGTATAACGGAAAATAACTTTCCGCCCCTGTTCATCCAGCGCAAACGCCCCATGTATGATATCCCGGTTCTTTTTCAGGAGCGACTTCATCACATCCGCATCATCGCGCCTGAGCGTGAATAGATACTGCTCCATAATCAGAATGGGAGGCGCAACGCCGACAATCAGATTCTTTATCCCGTCCTGCTCGTTTTCAATAAGGAATATCCCTTCCTTCTCATCCCGGTAAGACACGGAATAACCCAGTTTCGAAATAAACGATTCTATTTTTTTAAAATACATAATATTTGTTTTTCAAGAATTAAAAACTATATTTGCAAAAATTTTTGGCAAATGTAATGCATTATTTTTAACCGGCAAATTTTTTTAGCAAAAATATTATGACGCAAACAGGAAAAAATATCAGAAAGATTCGAAACGTGAAAGGCCTAAGTCAGCAGACGTTTGCCGAATTGTTTGATTTGACGCGTGGAAACATATCTTCGTATGAAGAATCGAGGGCCGAGCCGAAAATTGAGGTCATAATGAAAATAGCTAATTTTTTTGGCATACCCCTGGCAGATTTTATCGAAAAGGACTTGTCGGTAAACGAACTCCTGCACTACAATACCCATCTCGTCATCGAAACGGAAAAACTGAAAATCACGCACCAACTGACCAAAGTGCCGTTCGTGCCCATCCCCTACATCCGCGATTACATACAGAACCATACGGATTCCGATTTCATCCAGAAACTGCCGGTATTGATAATTCCATGCGGTTCAAAATCCGGACTGATTGCGCTCGAGTTGGAAAGCCCCGAAAATCTTCCGTCCGGATTTGACTACAAAAACGGGAACATCCTGGTTTTCGAACAGGTCACAAAGGAAAATATTCACCGCATAACCAACAAACTGGGCATGATGATTGACGCGGAAAACTTAAAATTCGGGATTTACGGAAACGAAAACAGGGAAGTGTCGCTGTCGCTCAACGAATGGGTCAAATATCCTTTCAACATCGAATCCGGCGCTCGCTACCTGGTTCTCCGCGCATCATTCAAACAGGAAGAATAAAAACCGCCTCTCCCAAATCCACCGGGGTATAAGCCGCCAGAAAAAGACCAGTACGCGATACCGCCGGTCTATGACAACGACGCGCTTCCGCCTTTCCAGCGCGCGGACAATACTTTGGGCAACCTTGCCGGGCTGCATCAGCATCGGATACGTATGCTCCGCACTGTCAAGCAACGCCGTATCGACAAACCCGGGGCGGACATCGGTAAACCGGACATGCGCATTTCTCATGCGCGACAGTTGCGCCAGCGCGTCAATATAGGTGTTCTGAAACCGTTTGGTTGCCGAATAGGCCGGCGCCGCGCCCATACCTTTCGTCCCGGCAATCGAACTGATTACGGCGACATGCCCTCCGCCTGCCGCCTCGAAATAACGGTAAGCGGCAGTCACCACCCGGATAAATCCGGTCACATTCGTTTCCGCGGTTCGTACCTCGACCTCCTCGTCCAGCAAAGGATTCCGGCGCCCCGTTCCCGATGCCAGGAAAAACAAATCCATCCCCTCTCTCAACTGAATCAGATGCATCAGCCTGTCCGCGGCATCCCCCCGCATGACATCCATCGGATACGCCACCACACGTTCGGGATAAGCCTGCCGCAGCTCCTCCAGCGCATCTTCGCGCCTGCCCGCCACGCCAAGCGCCCACCCTTTCCGTAGCAAACACAGGGCAACTTCGCGTCCAATACCGGACGTGGCGCCTATAATGACAGCCTTTTTCATACGTAAAAGCGTTACAGGGTAATTTCTTTTGATTCGTCCGGTTCGAGGCGGACGGTCTGCATCTTCGCGGGAATTAAACGGAACAGTGTTTGCCTGGCCTGTTTCGAGGTTTCGGAAAATACTTTCACATCTGCCGCGAATGGCGTGGGGTTCGTCAGGCGCAGACGCAAGCGTTTGCTTCCCGCCTCGACCGGCTCGACCCTGATATTGTCGAACACCGCATAGAATCCCCTGTCGGGCTGGGCATATATTCCCGGCAACTGCGCTACGGTCAGCAATGCCGCCGTTTCACACCATGAGCAGGAGCCGAAAATACTATTGCCGATGCCCCGCTTGCCTTCCCAGTCGCTGAGGTTCACCCTTTCGCAGATTCCGCCCGGAGGCATACTGCCGACAGGACGGTCGGCGCGACTGATATACTGCGGCAGTCCGTGGGCGATATCTTCGAGCAGTTCGACCGCCCGCCTGTCGTTCGTGGCGCGGTAGTATTTCAGCAGGCAGTCGCCCGACCAGGTACATATCCCCGGAGCGCTGTGTTTGTTCGACACGCTCGCCCATACGGAACCGCACGAACGGGCGTCCAGGGCGCCCATGACCGAAGCGGCGGGGAACAGGTAATCATACGAGACCGTCCAGCTTGCGCATACGGGCAGCAGGTCGGAGGCATAATCCGTCCATTTCCTGTCGCCCGTCACTTCATAAAGCGTTATGAAAGATTCGAACAGAGCGAAAGCCGATTCGCTGTCGGGGGCGGAAAGGATTTCTCCCGGCCCGCCTGTGGTGTATCCTTTCAGGACATATTCGTTGTAATATTTTTCGGCGGCGGCGCAGGCAACTTCAAGGTAACGCGGCTGACGGAACGTTTGCGAAGCCAGCGCCAGTCCTCCGCAGATGATGGCTCCTGCCGTCGAACTGCCCACGCAGATATCTCCGGTAACGACATCGACAAACTGTCCGAACTGCCCGTAGCTGTCCCAAAGCCGCACAAAGGCGTCGGCCTGTTTTTGAAGTCCCTCTTTCCAGTATGGCGGCGGCGTCTCGCCCTTTGATTCCATTTCGAGGAATTGCCGCTGGGCCATGTACAGCCAGTCGCCCTGCGAACGCACAAACGTTTCGTTGTTTTTGAACGCCGAGCCAAAGCCAAAGCTTGCAAACTCGATTCCGTTGCCGTAGGCGTTGAAAAAGCCGGAGGGAGCCTGCGTTTTCGAGAATATAACATCCATATTTTTTATCGCATCCCGGCGCAATTCATCCGAACCCTGCATCATCAAAGGCAAGGTACACTGTCCGCCTCCGACCCAGCCCAGTTGCCAGATGAAATTCCACCTCGGGTTACTGCCCGGTTTGCTCAGGCAAAACATGTTTATGTTCCCGTCCCACCGGTCATGCAGGTAAAGGTTGTTGAGCAGTCTGGCCGCTTCGCTGAAAGGCAGTACTTCTTTGCGTTCGGCGGGATTGAGTTCTTTCCGGACTTCGGAAAATCGCTTCATCAAATCCTTTACCTCCGGCGCCCGAAACGAATAGAGGCGGAAATGGATGGTAAGGGTGTCGCCCGCTTTCCATTCACAGGCAGCGGACGCCGCATCGCCTTCCCGGACGGTCAATTCCCGCACGTCGGGAGCCGTTACGGAAAATCTCGCTTCCCGGCGTTCTTTCGATTCCTCGATGCAGAGGCCATGATTTCCAAAACGACTGCCCTGAGTAGTCAGAAGTATCCATCCCTGCCGTTTTTCCGGTGAATGAAAGGCCATCAACGGAGTGCAGGCGTTGCCGGTATTGATTTCGATTTTATATTTCGAATCTTCATTCAATGCCGGAAGGCCCGTAGTCGTGACCGGCATGTCAAGACGCCATTCGCTCTTGTCGTACCAGTAAGGCGGATAGTTCATCTTTTTCACTTCAAACCGGTTGCCGTCATAGACGATAGCAGGAACAAACACAAATTCGCGACTCGTCCAGCCGTTAAAAACGAAGTCAACTCCGACAGCAACATCCTTCGTTTCACCGTTCATCAACCGCCATGTCAGCTGATAATCCATGGCGTCCGGCTGTCCCTTTACAGGAACGGAAACGACCGACAATTTCCATTCGGCATCATTCCGGTCTTTCCGGCAGTTCCCGTCGTCCGGTTGAAACGACAACTCTTCGACCAGTCGGGCATCGTCGTAATAGCGAACAAAGGGTTTAATCTCCCCAAGATTCGTTTTAACCGGTTTCGCGCAAACGGATGCCAAACCACAACTCCATGCCGCCAGGCAGATACAGACAGTCAACAAATAAAATTTCTGTTTCATCATCAATATTTTAAATAATTTACTTATATTTTGGATGCAAAGATATACAAGAATATTCCATAAATATTATCCGGACAAATAAATATATTCACAAATGTAAAAAAATTATCAGACGATAAGCCGGATATATAACGCTGTCTTTCTAAAAAAACATCAATAAACAAACCTGTTCAAATTACTTTTGTCTGTTCAAAAAAATATCACTTTCTTTGCAGTGCGAAATAAGAATATTAATATATACCCAATATTTCACCTAAAAAGATTAACATTGCAAGTCATATGAAAAAATGCATTTATTTTATATTTTCAATATTTATTCTGTGCAATGCCTGTAAAAAACAGAATGAGGATATCAATTATTTCAGTGATGTCAAAAAAATAACAGAGTACGACAGTATCTATTCAGATAAAGACAATGAAGTTGTAGGTATTATAGGTCTACACAAATATCAAAACACTTTAATTGCAGATAACAGAACAACCGACTATCTTTTTTCATTTTATGATATAGAAAAAGGAGTTTATTTGGGAAGTTGGGGAAAGCGAGGGCAAGGTCCGGACGATTTTCTCGACGCCGGCGGAGTTGCAATTGTAGATTCTCAACTTGTTTTTACTGACAGAATGAAAAAAGAGATTATTTATGTTTCAATCGAGTCTGTTTTGAATCAGGAAGAAAACATAAATGTAAGAAGAGAATCATATCCCTATACGGCAAAATTCAGGCCTTTTCATTTTTCAATTATGAACAATAAAAAAATTGCGCTCGGAATTTTCGAAAAAGGACGTTTCGGCGTTCTTGATACGGAAAATAATATAATGGATTGTCCATCCGATTATCCGTTTAATTATGAGGAAATATCGGGTATATACAGAGGTCTGGCTTTCCAGGGCAAGATTAATTCAAATATCGAACAATCCAAATTTGTTATTTCCACATTCTGTTCTGATATTTTCGAAATTTATCAAATAACGGATGCCGGAATCGTTAGAACTTATTTAAGTCCTTTTAATCATATTCCTGAAATAAGGGAAACGCCCGGCAGAAATTCCGGCTATGATATAGACAGAAACAAAAGTATTGGAGGTTTAGTAAATATGGCTGTTACGAACGATTTAATATATTTTGTATATACGGCGAAAAATGATATGGAATATTATAATTCCGGTCGTTTGTCGAATGAAATTTTATGTTTTGACTGGGATGGTAAAAAAATCAAAAAATACATTTTACCAATTCCTGTAATCGCTTCTTCTTTTTGTGTAGATAATGAGTATATTTATGGAG
>JAIRYY010000016.1 GCA_031267485.1 Tannerella sp. | reverse complement strand
GCCGATTTTATACGAAGCGCCGACTTTTTTTATCGTTGAACAGGGCGTGTAAGCATCGTGATAGAATACGAGAAAATCTCCGTTTGAGGACGCTTTTTCGAGTATTTCGGTTTTCCCGTTATAGGAAAGGGTTGGATACAGGTCGTAGGCGGAAATGCGTTCCGGCACGATGTGCGAAACAAGGGGAACAATATCGCCCGGAAAGATGATTGTTGATTCCCCGCCGTCCGTGACGGCGCCCGGAAGCGCGTCCGGCGTGCCGGGCTGTGCGGGAGAAAGCCTGCGGGTTTTGATGAAAGCGGCTATCTGACCCAGCGTATGTCCGTCGTACAATTGTATCCGCAAACTTTCAAACGGCTCCGTCGTCGCCTCGACAAGGCGCAGCAGCCCTGCCCTTTCGAGAATTTCGGTGTTCTCCGGCAAAAAGGATTCCGCTTCGAGCGGGTGCGGATTCCGTTCACATTCATATTGTGCGCGGCTCGCCCAGTGAACCGCGTTGGGAAAAACCGGCTCCGGAACGCCGTTCGCATTTTTCCGGACGGCTGCCCCGCAATGGTCGAAATGCAGGTGCGTAAACACGACATCCGTGACGTCTTCGGGCATTATTCCCGTTTGCCGCAACGCTTCGCATATATCCGCCGTATCGTGAAACTGATAGTAGACGGCCGGCGTATCGTTCAGCTGGTCCTGTCCGACGCCCGGGTCGACAACAATCAGATGCCCGTCGTCAGTCCCGACAACCCCCGCATGCATGGCCAGTACGCACAGATTCCGTTCGTTGACGGGATAGCTGCGGCTCCAGGTCACTTTCGGTATTGCGCCGAACATGGCTCCGCCGTCCGCATGAAAATATCCGGTTGTTATCAGTTTAAACATCTGTCGCGTCATAATCATAGACTGTTGTTTCGATATGCAAAGATAAAAATAAATGGCGAAAGTCCGCGCGTCAGGGTACGGGGTCATATCCGCTTCCGCCCCAGGGATGACATCGCAGGATGCGTTTTATCGCCAGGAGGCTTCCCCGCAACGGCCCGTATTTTTTCAGCGCCTGCACGGCATATTCGGAGCAGGTCGGCGTATACCGGCAACTTGCCGGCGTCAGGGGCGATATGCAATACCGGTAAAAGTATACCGGCAACAGGAGTAGTTGTGTCAGCAGCCATTTCATGCGTTTTCTTTCCTGCAGATGATTTTAAGCGCTTTCAACATCGCCTTTTCTATGCCGGAATATGTTTTTATGTCATTGCATATATACATGAAAGCGATGTGAAGCCGTTTCCCCCTCTGTCCGCAAAAATCCGCGGCCTCCTTTTTATTCAGCCTAAAAGCCTCGCGTATGAGCCGTTTTATCCTGTTGCGCTGTACGGCGCGCCGGATGCGTTTTTTGGGAACACTGACCAAAACGGAAATGCCGGACGGCGGAGCATCGCCTCCGGTTTCCGGCAAATATACAATCCGCAGAGGATAGGACAGGAACGTCTGTCCGTCGCTGAACAGCCTGTCAATATCCTTTTTCAGGCACAACCGTTCATTTTTACGGAAAAGATTCCTTTCAGCGGATTCCATTTTGCGTGCCTGAACCCATTTCCTTTTTCAGATATAGCTCAAGGGCGGCAGTCATGGAGGGCGCTTCCGGCGTCGGCGCTTCGATATCGAGGCGTAATCCCGCATCGACGGCAGCTTTGGCCGTTGTCGGCCCGAAACAGCAGATGCGGATGTCTTCCTGCTTGAACTCCGGAAAGTTCTTCAGGAGGGATGATATTCCGGAAGGGCTGAAAAACACAAGCATGTCATAATCAAATTCCTCGTTTTCCCTGAAGGTGTTGCTTACGGTGCGATACATGATGGCTGTCCTGTAGTGGATTTTTTTCACGTCGAGATTCAGCATGAGATCGTCTTTGTGCACGTCGGACACGGGAATCAGATATTTCTCCTTCGCATGTTTCCCGACAAGTTTTACCAGGTCATCCTGTTTTCCGTTTTGCCCGAAAAAGACTTTACGCTTGCGGTATATAATGTATTTCTGCAAATAAACGGCGATAGCTTCCGTCATGCAAAAATATTTCATTGTTTCGGGGATGACGATGCGCAATTCCTCGCATAGCCTGAAAAAATGGTCTACGGCCGTCCGGGCCGTGAAAATGACGGCGCTGTAGTCCATAATGGATACTCTTTGCTGTCTAAATTCTTTTGCCGGAAGCGGTTCGACCTTGATAAAAGGGCGGAAGTCTATTTCCATGCCATATTTTTCCGCGATGTCAAAATAGGGAGATTTGCCCGAAGCAGGCTGGGGTTGGGAGACCAACATCTTTTTAATAATCACTGCCATATATTATTTGTTTCGATAATATTGTATATATAAATCAAACCCTCATATAAAAATACTAACGGTATAATTTCCTGGCTGCAAAGGTACAAACTTAAAAACAATAACCCCGTTTTTTTGTAAAAAAACATGTGAAAAAATCTATAAAAAAGTATCGCCCTGAAGATTAAATAGCTTATAATTAATATTATATATGCGACATAAAAATATTTGCCGATGAGCAATATCCACAGAATGGGAATGTACAGGGATATTCCCCAGATGCAAAACAGCGCCTGACAGTTCACCAGCATCATTTTGCGTGTGCCTCTTTCCGTGAATATATATCCGAAAATAGCGTACAGGCCTCTTTTGAACAGGTAGAACGCGAGCAGAATGGCGAACAGGATGGCAATCGCAAAAAGTGTTGTCGCCACGTCCGGCTTTACGAAAAAGCGGAAGTTCACGCTTGCCAGGAACATGAAAATACTGCTCAGGAGCAGCGCCTGGAACGTCATGAAGAGGTTGAACAGAAAACTGTCCTTTTGCGTCGTGTCGAAAATGCTTTGCCGCTGTTCGCCGGAGTGGGTGCTGTTTAGCATCTTGCCGAACAGGGATGTATTGAGCCTGAATATCAACGCGAAGGCGGACAGCAGAACAAGTGCGACAAGCAGCATGATGTCGTTCGAAAACGTAATGTTATTGAGATGTATACCCGAATATCCTTCAAAAGCAATATTGTCCATCGGCGTCCGTAATCTTGTTCCGGCTGCAAAGTTAACGTTTTCTTCCGATTATCTGCGTGTGCACTGTTTGATTTTTTTTTGACGCCGCGCCTACACGATTGTTTTGCCTGCCAGCACATTCCTGTAATCTTCATAGTTTTTTTTCAGGAGGGCGGGGGTGTCAAGTCCGTACGGGCATCTTTTTTTGCAGCGGTTACAGAGTGTGCAGTCTTTCGTTTTCTTCATTTTTTGCTGCACCTCCGTTGTCAGTTGCAACGCAGCCGGCGAACGGCGCAACAGCAGCGACATGCGTGCGCAATTGCTTATCTCTATACCTGCCGGGCAGGGCATGCAGTATCCGCATCCCCTGCAAAAATCTCCCCGCAACGCTTTCCGTTCCTGACTGATGAATGCCACCAGACGGGGGTTCATCGGAGGCGGCGAGATGGCGTATTCCAGGAACTCGTCCAGTTCCTCCGGGCGTTGTATGCCCCAGATCGGAAGCGCGTTTTTATATTGTCCAAAGAAAGCGTATGCCGCGGCGGAATTTGTTATCAATCCTCCGGAAAGCGCTTTCATGGCGATGAATCCCATATTGTTTGTTTTACATTTCCTTACCAGTTCGCGTTCTCTTTTGCCGGAAAGATAACAGAACGGAAACTGCAGGGTTTCGTATAAACCGCTGTCCACGGCTTCGCGGGCAACCGTCAGGCGGTGATTCGTGATGCCAATGTGGCGCACATAGCCCTTTGCCACCGCGCCGGCCATGGCCTCATAAAGTCCGCTTTTGTCGTCCGGTTTCGGACAAAATCCCGGATTGTGGAACTGATAGATATCCAGATAATCCGTCTGCAACTTTTCGAGCGTCGTTTCCAGGTCGCGGAGGAAACCGGAGGCATCCTGCGCCATCGTCTTCGACGCAATAATCACTTTGTCGCGCATCCCCCTGAACGCCTTGCCTATTTTCTCTTCGCTGTCGGTGTAAAACCTTGCCGTGTCAAAAAAAGTAATCCCTCCGGCATAAGCTCTGTGTAACAGATAAACGGCTTCATTTTCCGGGATACGCTGTATCGGCAATGCCCCGAAGCCGTTTTTGTTTACCGCAATACCTGTTTTGCCCAATGTGACATTTTCCATGATTTCATTCTTTCCATGTTAATATATACTCGCCGGTTACCCGGTAATTTATTCTGAAGCGTTGATGCCGTTCCGTGTACTTTTCTTCCAGCAGGAGGAATCCTTCTTCCGAAAAGCCGAAAGGTTCCACGCAAAGATGTTCGGAGAAGTCCACGCCCGTTTCCCCGAGTATTTTAAATGCCGTTTCTTTGGCGCACCAGCAGACTGTCGCAATGGCGGTGGCGACATTCCCGTTATCAGGCAAAGACATCATCCTGTTCCACTCGTTTTCGTTCATGTATTTTCCGCGCAGTTTCCAGGCGCGTTCCGAGCGGTACTCCATGTCGATGCCCGGATTTTTGTTTTCGCTCAACAGGATTGCCGCAAAGCCTTTCGTATGCGAAATACTTATGTTACAGGCGCTGCCGGGCAAAAACGGGGAGCCGTTCCCGCGGTATCCGATGCGCGCTTCATGTCCCGAAAGATGTTGCAGCAGCAACCGTACGGCAAGCCATTCCCGCCTGCGATTACCGGACGATATCTCCATCATGCCGGAATAGTAAACGTCTTTGTTTACAAGCGATTCGAGCAGTTCCTCCCAGGATTCGGTTATTTTCCATATCCCCATCCGGGGTGATTCGTATTTGTGCAGCAGAGGCATTATTTTTTCCAGTAAAACGTTAGAAAGAGTTCTATGATGTCTTCTCTTATATATTCGGTGACGGGAGCGAGCGAATCGACATTCGACCCGTACTCATGGTACAGCGCGCCGCGGAAGATTCCGGAAACGCTGTCCGTAAGTATAAACTGTACGGGCGCCGGCGTTTCTCCATTAATCCGGAACAGGGAGCCGTAAACATGACGGTCTTTGTTTTCGTAAAACTGTTCGCTTATTGCCTTCGCCTTTCCGGCGGTGCGTTCGACCAGCCTGCGACACTCGTTTTCGCGTTCGCGAAAAGTACGGGGCGTCACGGGCTGATAGCTGCAGTATATTTTCGCGTGGAGATTCGGATAGTCGATATTAAACCCGTATGGCGAACTGCCGTCCGGGGACATTTCAACGGCCGCCTGCGTGGAGATATTAAATCCGCAGGGTAATCCGCTCAGATTAAGGGCCACATACTGAGCCGCCGGAGGCTCTATGCGGAGGTAACCTCTCGGCCGGGGCGTATAGTTTTTTTTACATGACGGCAAAATGCATGTAAAAAGGAGAAGCAGTGTGATATTTCGTGTTTTCATTCTTACTTTTTGTTTTCCCCATCCGTAGAAATCATGCTGAATTTCACTTTCAATACGCGCCGTTCATCGGCTTCGAGGATACAGAAGCGGTATTTTTTGTAGTCAATCACTTCGCGTCTGCAGGGCAACGTTCCCTTTATTGCGAGCATCAGACCGGTGAGCGTTTCCGCCTCTTCGGTGTGTTCGCTGAAATCCGACGGCGAGACGCCCGTTTCGCGGAAGAAGTCGTTAAGCTGGGTTTTCCCCTCAAAGAGATAGCTGCCGTCGGGCAGGGACATGAACGAATGTTCGTCCTCGTCGTATTCGTCCGATATGTCACCCACGATTTCTTCAACGATATCCTCCATTGTTACAAGGCCGGAAGTACATCCAAACTCGTCGACGACAATGGCTATATGCGTTTTGTGCAGGCGCAGTTCATCCAGCAGGTCGTCAATCTTTTTCGCTTCCGGGACGAAGTACGGCTTGCGCATAAGCGACTGCCATTCGGAGTTTCCCGGTTTGCCAAGCGCCGGGATGATGTCCTTTACATACAGGACGCCTTTGATGTCGTCTTCGTCTTCCTCGTATATGGGAATCCTGGAATAACCGGTTTCGACGATGATGCGAATCACCTCATTCAGGTCGCTTTTGATGTTTATTGCCACGATATCCGTGCGCGGCGTCATTATCTCGTTCGCCTTTTTGTTGTAGAAATGGATGATGTCTTCAAGCATTTCCTTTTCTTCGGCGATATTGTTCGGGGCTTCGTCGGCAAGCGGAATCTGCGTTTTCTTGGGATGATCGCTTTCCGCCCTTTCCACGGGAACGGACGTCATGCGCACGAAAGGCGAGCAGATTTTTACGATGGAATTTAGTAACGGGGCCGTTGCGCGCGCTGTGCTTAATCTGTGTTTTGAAAATGATTTTGGGAAAATGCCACGAAAAAGAAACCACAACACAGTGGTACATACCAGTGTAACCGGGTAAATCGATATGAGCGGCTCCATGCCGGTACAATTCGCCGCATACGCACAGAGGACGGTTACGGCAACGAGAATGAAAGACTGTACGGCCTGGCAGGAAGCTTTCAGCAGCCGCAGGTGACCGGACAGATAACCGACAATCTTATCCCTCGCCGAAGCGCTTTCTTCCACTCTGCTTGTATCTTCCTGCGACAGGGACGAGAACGCATTTTCGGCAGCCGACAAAAGGGTGGTGAATAATAATAAAAGCAGGGCAATGCCAAAAGCTGCTGCAAAATCGGCGGTAAAATCATTAAAAATCGCCTGCAGCAGCATTCCCGGGAAATAATCGTCTGATTCCAAAGTACAACATTAAAGTTTAAAATGGTAAATCGTCCGTCTGGTCCGGTACGGATGGAATTTCTGCCGCGGCAGCCTGACTGTTGTTTGCGGCAGCGCCGGCCGCATTACCGCCGTCCTGCTGTTCATCGCGCCGGCCGCTCCCGATGAACTCAATGCGGTCGACATATATTTCCGTCACATAACGTTTATTGCCGTCCCTGTCGTCGTAGTTGCGCGTGCGTATTTTACCCTCGACGTACAAAAGAGAGCCTTTCTTTATGTACTTCTCGGCAAGCTGTGCGCGGTCGCGGTTCGCCACGATATTGTGCCACTCGGTACGTTCCGGGATTTCGGTTCCGTTGGCAAGTTTGTATCCGCGCTCCGACGTGGCCAGCGGGAAATTTGCCACGGCATTGCCGCTTTCAAAATAGCGGACTTCAGGGTCTTTCCCCACATAGCCTATTAAAATGACTTTGTTCAATGACATAATGTTACTGTTAAAAAAGTGATAAATAATAAGGACAAACGTACAATTTTTTTTCGAGTATTCAAAATTTACAATCTTTTTTTTATTGCCCGTCAGAGCGTCTGTGACGGCCATTTTGCTGTCTGGATGCCTAATCAAGTAATTATTTGAGACAAGGAAAAAAAATAAAAAACGATTTTTATGGAAAAAAAAGCGGATTTTTTTTTTCTGTAATAGAAAAGTAGTATATTTGCAGTCCGAAAAATTGAAACGTAATATTCATTTAATAAATTATTTAACATGACTAAAGCAGAACTTATTAGCCTGATATCAAAAAGTACGGGCATTGAGAAATCGGAAGTTTTAAACATTGTAACTTCCTTTATGGACACCATCAAGAAATCACTGGATGAGGGTGAAAATGTTTATTTAAGGGGATTCGGGAGCTTCATTGTGAAGAAAAGAGCAGAGAAAAAAGCCCGTAACATTTCCCGTAACACGACCATTACGATACCGGAACACAATATTCCGGCGTTCAAACCGGCGAAAGTCTTCATGGAAGCAATCGCCAGCGACAAGAAGAAATCTAAAAAGAAAAAATGACGAACAACTTAAATACAAATAGCTATGCCGAGCGGTAAGAAAAGAAAAAGACACAAGATGGCTACGCACAAGCGTAAGAAAAGGCTGAAGAAAAACAGACATAAAAAGAAATGAGTCTGAAAAAAGAATTGAAAGAACAAGCTTAATAAGGATGATGATTTAAGTTTGTTCTTTTGTTTATCTATATAAAAAAATCAGACGTGGTAAGTGAAATAATTGTAGATGTAACATCTAAGGAAGTCTCTATCGCGGTGATGGAAGATAAGATTCTGGTCGAGTTTCAGAAAGAAACACGCAACGAATCGTATGCCGTCGGCGATATATATTTCGGAAGGGTAAAAAAAATCCTTCCGGGGCTTAACGCTGCGTTCATTGACGTTGGATACAAGAAGGAGGGATTCCTCCATTATCAGGATCTTGGCGCCAACTTCAACACGCAGCAGAAATTTTTGAAAAAGATACTTTCCGGCGACAGGAAAAACACGCAGTTTTCCAAACTGTCGATTCTCCCGGAACTGCCGAAAGACGGTAAGATTGCGGACGTGCTTACGGCCGGCGAAGAAGTGCTGGTACAGATAGCGAAAGAACCTATTTCGACCAAAGGCCCCCGGCTGACCGCCGAGTTGTCTTTTGCCGGACGTTATCTCGTACTTATCCCTTTTTCCGACAAAATCTCCGTCTCTTCCAAAATAAAATCGAATGAAGAGCGCGCACGCCTGCGCCAGTTGATTCAGAGCGTCAAATCCAAAAACTTCGGCGTTATCGTCAGAACCTCGTCCGAGGGAAAACGGGTCGCCGAACTTGACTATGAACTGAAAACCCTGCAGAAACGCTTCGACGACAACGTTTTTAAAGTGCATAAGGCAAAAGCGCCCTCGCTCTTCTACGAGGAAACATCCAGGATGGTCGCCCTCCTGAGGGATGTCCTGAATCCCACGTTCACGCATATCTATATTAATAATGAGGATGTATATAGGAATGTGCGTGATTATGTCTCGCTGATATCTCCGGAACAAAAGGATATCGTCGTGCATTATACCGGCGAACTGCCTGTTTTCGACCATTTCGCCGTTACCAAACAGATAAAATCGTCGCTTGCGCGGACGGTTACATTCAAATACGGAGCCTACCTGATCATCGAACATACCGAAGCCATGCATGTGGTGGATGTAAACAGCGGCAACCGTTCCGGTAAAAACGGAAATGAACCGGAAGAGGCTTCCTACAACGTCAATCTTGCGGCTGCGGACGAACTTGCCCGGCAGCTGCGGCTGAGGGATATGGGCGGTATCATCGTCGTTGACTTTATCGACATGGCGGACGTTGCGAACCGCCAGAAACTGTATGAACACATGACCTCGGTCATGTCGAACGACCGCGCGCGTCATAACATACTGCCGCTAACCAAGTTCGGACTGATGCAAATAACGCGTCAGCGGGTGCGGCCCGTGCTGGATATCGATACCTCGGAAACCTGCCCGACCTGCTTTGGCTCCGGTCATGCGCGGCCGTCGATTATGTTTACCGATACACTGGAGGAAAAACTGGATACCCTGACGAATAAACTGCATGTGAAAAGTTTTATTCTCCATGTTCACCCTTATGTCTACGCCTATGTCTCGAAAGGTTTGGTTTCGATCATGCGGCGATGGCGGTGGAAATACAGCCGGAACATGAAAATAATCCCGGACCAGAGCCTTGGCTTTCTGGAATATAAATTCTACGATGCGGACAAGAATGAATTTGAAGTGAATGAAAAAGTGGAAATCAAGTAATTTATGAATGTATAGGGCTATGAAACAACACCTGTTTATTTTTATTATCGTGATGAGTGCAGTAAGTATGAACGCATTTTCACAGGATGAAGCAATTCGCCTGTTTCCCGGAGGCGCTCCCGGAGAAAAGGGCGCTTTGCCCGCTGAAAATGTCGATGTGACCGGCAATAAGGTAGGAGGGGAGACCGTACAGAGAATGGGCAACGTGACCGAGCCGGCGATTACCGTCTATCACCCGGTTCAGGAACTGGCGTGCGGTACGGCCATGATCGTCTGTCCCGGAGGCGGATACAATATTCTGGCCTACGACCTGGAGGGAACGGAAATATGTGACTGGCTGAACGATTTGGGCATAACGGCCGTCCTGCTCAAATACCGTGTGCCCCGGCGTGAGGGGCTGGAAAAACATGCCGCGCCGCTGCAGGATGCACAGCGTGCGGTCAGTTACGTGAGGGCGCATGCCGGCGAGTTGAATATTAACCCCGCCCGGATTGGTATCATGGGGTTTTCCGCAGGTGCGCATCTGTCGGCAATGGCGTCCAATCATCCGCAGGAACATACTTATCCTGCGGTCGACGCCTGCGACGGTCACAGCAGCCGCCCGAACTTCTGCCTGCTTGTCTATCCGGCTTACCTTAGCGGAGAGACGGTCGGCGCTTTGTCGCCGGAAATAAAAGTGTCTTCCGCGACGCCTCCCACCATGCTGGTACAGGCCGAAGACGACAAATCGCATATCAACAGCAGCCTTTCCTATTATTATGCACTGAAGGAAGCAGGCGTGCCGGCCACAATGCATCTTTACAGTAAGGGCGGACATGGCTACGGACTGCGCGATACGAAAGCCGTTGTGAACGAGTGGCCCGAACGCGCGGAATATTGGCTGCGTTCGCTGGGATTTATCGAATAACAATAATTAACGCGAATGGACAGGAAACGTATCGTTATTTTTCATAACTTTGCGGCTGAATTGACGTGGACAGATTTGTACTGCTTGCAACCACAGGAAAAAATGCTAAAATAAAACTGATTCCCTTTTTCTTGCCGTTCGGCATCAACTCCCCCCAACGTTGATTCATTACTTATATGTTTAACTTCATAAATTATTAAGGTAATGAGTTATTTATTTACATCAGAATCGGTGTCGGAAGGACACCCCGACAAAGTAGCCGATCAGATATCGGATGCTTTACTGGACGAGTTCCTGGCTCAGGACAGAAATTCGAAAGTCGCCTGCGAAACATTGGTTACTACCGGTCAGGTAGTTGTTGCCGGCGAAGTGAAATCAAGCGCGTACATAGACGTGCAGGATGTTGTGCGCCGCGTAATCGGGCAGATCGGTTATACGAAGAGCGAATATCAGTTTGAAGCAAAATCGTGCGGCCTGCTTTCCGCCATTCATGAACAAAGCCCGGATATCAACCGCGGCGTTGAACGGCAGGACCCGTATGACCAGGGCGCGGGCGACCAGGGGATGATGTTCGGTTACGCAACGAACGAGACGGATAATTATATGCCGCTGGCATTAGACCTGGCGCACAGTCTGCTGCAGGAGCTTGCCGTCATACGTAAAAATGAAATTGAAAAAATGCCGTATCTCCGTCCCGATGCAAAAAGCCAGGTTACGATTGAATATGACGACAGCGGAACGCCCCTGCATATCGATACGATCGTCATCTCCACGCAGCATGATGAATTTGTGGCGGCCGGGAACGGCCTGTCGCAGGAGGAGGCGGATAAGCGGATGCAACTCAGGATAGCGGAGGACATGAAAGCGATTCTCATTCCGCGTGTGAAAGCGCAATATCCCGCCAAGGTGCAGGCGTTGTTTGATGACCGGATTACGTATTACGTCAATCCTACCGGCAAATTTGTGATTGGCGGGCCTCATGGCGATACGGGCCTTACGGGACGCAAGATTATTGTGGATACCTACGGCGGCAAGGGCGCGCACGGCGGCGGCGCCTTTTCGGGGAAAGACCCCTCCAAAGTAGACCGTTCGGCCGCATACGCCGCCCGTCATATAGCCAAGAACCTGGTTGCGGCAGGCGTGGCGGACGAGATACTTGTCCAGGTATCGTACGCCATCGGCGTCGCCAGGCCCATGAATATTTTTGTCAACACATTCGGACGCTCCAACGTAAACATAAGCGACGGCGAGATTGCCCTGAAAATTGCCGATCTGTTCGATATGCGCCCCAAAGCGATTGAAGAAAGACTTAAACTGCGCAACCCGATCTACCTCGAAACGGCTTCTTACGGTCACATGGGACGCACGCCGGCATTGGTAAAGAAAATTTTCCCGTCGCGTTACAGTGATCCGGTTTCCTGCGAAGTGGAATTATTCACCTGGGAGAAACTCGACTATGCAGACCGGATAAAAGAAGCGTTCGGATTATAGTTTTTTTTATCCCTTTTTCAAAATATCCGGCAGCGCGGGAATCACAGAGAAATACCGTATTTTCCCGTCCATATACGAATGGCCGTGTCGTGCACGGTTTCATCCATAAACCGGCGCCGTGATTTCAAACTTTTGACTTCAACGGGGAGCATGTAGGGGCGTCTCAAAAGCCCTGTTCCGTCATTACGAACGAAGTGAAGCAATCCGGAAATACCTGACAGGAACTGGATTGCTTCGTCGTTCCTCCTCGCAATGACGGGGTAAGGAGTGTATTTCATTTTCGGTGTTCCCAAAATCATTTTTTTTACTGTATGCCGTAAAAAAACATTGTGTGTGGGTAAGTGGCAGATGTGACCCGGCAAACCCTGCCCTGTTTGGTGCGCACCCGGTAATTGCGTTTCGCTCCCGCATCAAACGATAAGGCGTTCCGTTCCTGCGCCACGATCTGTTCGGCTGCCCTACCCCGGGATCACCTGCAAAAACCTGTGTTCAAGCAAAACATTCGCGTAACGTGTTAGCCGCCGGTGCGGGCTTGTGCAGTCCGTACCGTTCAAGCCGGTAATACGGCAGAAAGACTCGGACTGTAAGTCCGCGCCGGCGTAAGTCCGGAAAGCGCTTTGCATGGGTGCAAAACGCTTTCGGAACGCTCAGAAAGTATTTTGCAGGGCTGCACGACGCTTTCAGAACGCTCAGAAAGTACTTTGCAGGGCTGCACGACGCTTTCAGAACGTGCCGAAAGCACTTTGCAGGGCTGCACGACGCTTTCGGCGCGCGCCGAAAGTACTTTGCAGGGGTGCGCGACGCTTTCAGAACGCTCAGAAAGTACTTTGCAGGGCTGCACGACGCTTTCGGCGCGTGCCGAAAGTACTTTGCAGGGCTGCGCGGCGCTTTCGGTGCGCGCCGAAAGTACTTTGCAGGGCTGTACGACGCTTTCGGAATGCGCCGAAAGTACTTTGCAGGGCTGCACGACGCTTTCAGAACGCGCCGAAAGTACTTTGCAGGGCTGCGCGGCGCTTTCGGCACGCGCCGAAAGTACTTTGCAGGGCTGCGGTACGGCCGTAGACTACGGCAATAAAGATTTTGGCGCTACGCGCCTTTTGACATGCTGCGTTAAAAGAAGGAATACAAAATTAAAATTTTGCTTGAACACAGGTTTTTGCAGGTGATCCCTACCCCGCCATGTATCATTGCATGGGTGTTTAAAAACGAAAAAAGCAGGTATCTCACGATAGCTGCTTTTTTGTTTACCGGTCTACCCGATAAATAATATTGTAATAATGAATAATGAAACTCTTTTTAT
>JAIRYY010000012.1 GCA_031267485.1 Tannerella sp. | reverse complement strand
AGAGGGGGATTCGAACCCCCGGTACGGTAACCCGTACGACAGTTTAGCAAACTGTTGGTTTCAGCCACTCACCCATCTTTCCGAGCGTTTCTAACCGAATCAATTTTCAAAAGCGGTTGCAAAGATATGCATTAATTTTGAATATCCAAAAAAATTAATCAAATACTTTTTTTGGCATTGTATTAAAATATCCTTACTTTTGCGTGATTTTTTTTTCAACGGTTATAAATATATAATATGTGAATATGTACAGGACAAATACTTGTGGGGAACTGCGACTTGAAGATGCGGGTAAATTCGTGACACTGGCCGGATGGGTGCAGAAAGTCCGCAATATGGGAGGTATGACTTTTATTGACCTGCGCGACCGTTACGGCATTACGCAGCTGGTTTTTAATGAAGAGACGGACGCCTCGCTCTGCGAACGCGCTAACAAACTGGGGCGCGAGTTTGTTATTCAGGTTAAGGGGACGGTTAGGGAACGTTCCGGGAAGAATGCTCACCTCGCAACCGGCGAGATTGAAGTTGCCGTTTCGGAGCTGAACGTGCTTAATGCGTCGCTCACCCCTCCTTTTACTATTGAAGACGAGAGCGACGGGGGGGATGACATCCGCATGAAATACCGCTATCTGGACCTGCGCCGCAATGTTGTCCGCAAAAACCTGGAGATAAGGCATCGCATGGCGTTCGAAACACGCCGCTATCTGAGCGAGGCCGGTTTTCTTGAGGTTGAAACGCCGGTACTTGTAAATTCCACGCCCGAAGGTGCGCGGGATTTCGTTGTCCCCTCCCGGATGAACCCGGGACAGTTTTACGCCCTGCCTCAATCTCCGCAAACGCTGAAACAGTTATTGATGGTTTCCGGGTTTGACCGCTATTTCCAGATCGTGAAGTGTTTCCGCGACGAAGACCTGCGCGCCGACCGCCAGCCGGAGTTTACACAGATAGACTGCGAGATGTCGTTCGTTGAACAGGAAGATGTCCTGCAAACATTTGAGGGGATGACCAAATGCCTTTTCAAGACGATTCGTGGCATAACGTTCAGCGAGGACTTTCCCCGCATGACCTGGCGCGACGCCATGAAATATTACGGTTCGGACAAGCCCGATATCCGCTTCGGAATGAAATTTGTCGAACTTATGGACCTCATGAAAGGGTGCGGTTTTGCCGTGTTTGACAATGCGGAATATATAGGAGGAATATGTGCGAAAGGCGCGGCCACCTACACGCGCAAACAGATTGATAGCCTCACCGATTTTGTGAAAAGGCCGCAGATTGGAGCCAAAGGGCTTGTCTACGCACGCGTTGAAGCCGACGGAAGCGTAAAGTCGAGCGTAGACAAATTCTATTCAGTGGAGACGCTTCTGAAAATGAAAGATGCATTCGACGCCCGGCCCGGCGATCTGATTCTTATCCTCTCGGGCGATCATGCCGACAGGACGCGCAGGCAGTTGAACGAGCTGCGCCTCGAAATGGGAAATCAGCTGGGGTTACGCAACAAAGACACGTTTGCCTGCCTGTGGGTCATAGACTTCCCCCTGCTGGAATGGGATGAGGAAACGCGGCGTTACTATGCCATGCACCATCCGTTCACCTCCCCCAAGCCGGAAGATATTCCGTTGCTGGACAGTAATCCCGGCGAAGTTCGCGCAAACGCTTACGACCTGGTCATTAACGGCGTGGAAATAGGCGGCGGATCCATCCGTATACACGACAGCCTGCTGCAAAACCGCATGTTCCGGCTGCTCGGATTCACCGAAGAGCGGGCGCAGGCGCAGTTTGGCTTCCTCATGAACGCGTTCAGATACGGAGCGCCTCCCCATGGCGGCATCGCTTTCGGTCTTGACAGATTTGTATCCCTGTTCACCGGCCTCGATTCGATCCGCGACTGTATCGCTTTCCCAAAAAACAATTCGGGACGCGACGTGATGCTCGACGCGCCGTCCGCGCTTGAGGACGCGCAACTGAAAGAACTGAACATCAAAGTCGACGCGGTAAAACAACATCATGATCAGGATTAAGGATATCCTCGAAGAAATAGAACGCCATGCGCCGTTGAGTCTTCAGGAAGATTTCGACAATGCGGGCATCCAGGCCGGCGATGTCAATCTTCCGGCAACCGGAGCGCTTCTTTGTCTTGACGTGACGGAAGATGTTGTAGAAGAAGCTATTAAGGCTGGATTCAACCTGATCGTTTCGCATCATCCATTATTATTCAAACCCCTCAAATCATTGACGGGGAAAAATTACATCGAACGGTGCCTGATAAAAGCCTGCAAAAACGACATCGCCATCTATGCCGCACATACGAATCTGGACAATGCCTCCGGAGGCGTAAACTACAAACTTGCGGAGATGTTCGGACTGGAAGACGTCCGGATATTAAGCCCACGGAAACACAATCTTGTAAAAATCGTGACTTTCGTTCCCGAAAACGATGCCGAAACGCTTCGCCGCGCGCTGTTCGAGGCGGGAGCGGGAGATATCGGCAATTACAGTTCCTGCAGTTTTAACGCCGAGGGCAACGGCACATTTCTGGCGGGCGAAAACAGCAACCCCTACTGCGGAGAGACCGGGAAACTGCATGTAGAGAAAGAAGTACGTATCGAAACGGTTTTTCCGGCCTACAGGAAACCGGCCGTCATACGCGCCCTGCTGTCGGCGCATCCCTATGAAGAGCCGGTTTTCGACCTGTACAAGCTGGAAAACGAATGGCAGCAGGCCGGGAGCGGCATTGTCGGGACGCTTCCCGAACAGGAAGACGAGCTGATTTTTCTGCAACGCATAAAAGACGTGCTCAAGGCCAAATGTATCAAACATTCCCCCCTTACGGGACGCCGGCTGCGCACGGTAGCCCTGTGCGGCGGCAGCGGAGCTTTTCTCATAAGCGAAGCCATAGCTGCGGGCGCGGACATATTTATTACCGGCGAAGCCCGATATAATGATTTTTACGATGCGGAAAACCGTATCTTACTTGCCGTAACCGGACATTATGAAAGTGAAATTTGCACAAAAGATTTATTCTTTCATATTATATCAAAAAAATTTCCTACCTTTGCGGTGCAAAACTCAATAGCAAATTCAAACCCTATTAAATATTTATAAGCATGGCAAAAAAGACTGAAGCCAAAGCAGATAATGAGGCAAAAACAACAACAAAGAAAGACAAAAAGACGGTTGCCGATAAAAAGGGAGCAAAAGATACGGCTCCCGTGGAAGAAATAACGGTTGATACCTCGTCTTTGAAAAACAAGAACGTTAAGGACTATTCCGTTGAGGAAAAGTTATATATGCTGTACAAACTTCAAATGATTGTTTCCGAAGTCGACAAAATAAAAACCTTACGCGGAGAACTCCCGCTGGAGGTGCAGGATCTTGAAGACGAAATAGCCGGACTCAAAACGCGCCTGGAGAAATATCAGGCGGAAATACGCGAACTGGAGGACAGTGTGACGGCGCAGAAAAACAAGGTGTCGGAATCCAAACTGCTGGTTGAAAAATACAAGGGGCAACTGGATCAGGTGCGTAATAACCGCGAATTTGACAATCTATCTAAAGAGGTTGAATTTCAGGAACTTGAAGCTGAATTTTCAGAAAAGAAGGCAAAAGAGTTCAATGCGGCTATAAAACAGAAGAAAGAAAATATTTCCGGGAGCAAGGAGATTCTGGATGGACGCAAAATCGATCTCGAACAAAAGAAAAAAGAACTCCAGGAGATTGTGGCGGAAACGCGTCAGGAAGAAGAAAAGCTGCGTGACAAAGCGAAATCCATTGAAGAAAAAATAGAACTGCGCCTGCTGAATGCATTCAAACGCATACGCAAAGGCGCGCGCAACGGTTTGGCGGTCGTTAATATCGAACGTGACGCATGTGGCGGTTGCTTCAATAAGATTCCTCCACAGAAACAGCTGGATATAAAACTTCACAAGAAAATCATCGTCTGTGAATACTGCGGACGTATAATGATTGATCCGGAGCTTGCCAACGCGACAGAAAAATAATCTCCGCATTAAACTTGATACATAAAATACAGACATTTATTAAGGACAATCACCTGCTGACGCCCGGCAAACCCGTCATTGCCGGATTCAGCGGCGGAAAGGATTCCGTTTCGCTCCTGCACCTATTGAACCGGCTGGGTTATCATTGCATGGCGGCTCACTGCAACTTTCATCTCCGGGGCGCGGAATCCGACCGGGATGAGGTTTTCTGCCGGGAATTTGCGGAAAACCATCGCATCCGGTTTGAAAAAACCGATTTTGACACCCGGTCGCACGCAGAGCAAAAGCATGTATCAATCGAAATGGCGGCGCGGGAACTGCGCTATCGATGGTTTGAGGCGTTGCGCAAAAAACACGGCGCACAGGCGATTGCTGTAGCCCATCACCGGGACGACAGCGTGGAAACGATGCTTCTCAATATGATACGCGGCACCGGCATACGCGGGCTTTGCGGCATACGTCCGAAAAACGGCTTCATCGTCCGTCCGCTGCTCTGTGTGAGCCGGGAGGAAATCGAACGGTTCCTGGAAGAACAAAACCTGCCGTTTGTCACGGACAGTTCCAACCTGTCAGACAAATACACGCGCAATTTCATCCGTCTGCGGCTGCTTCCGTTAATGGCGGAGATCAATCCGTCGATCAGGAATGTGCTTGCCCGAACGGCCGAAAATCTCGCAGATGCGGAACAGATTTACTCGCAGACGGCGGAACGGTCGAAAGTCCTGCTCGCCGAAGACCCGGATAACGGCCATGCATGCCTGCCGATTGAAAGCCTGATGCAACAGCCGGCGCCTAAAACCATCTTATATGAACTGCTGAAAACATACGGATTCTCCCGTCATGTTTCCGGGGAAATTTTCCGGGCGCTGAACGATACGCCCGGGAAAATCTTCGAAGCCGCGGATTCGGCATACAGACTGCTGAAAGACCGCGACAAATTAATCCTGTTCAAACCCGGCACAGAAACCCCGGACGAATACAGACTGAGCGACCTTCCAACGGAATGGCGCAATTTACCGCTCACCCTGTCCGTCCGCAAAACTCCGGTTGACCGTACGTTCCATATTGACAAATCGCCCCTGACGGGAACGTTCGATTATGACAAACTTCATTTTCCGCTTACATTAAGAAAATGGAAACCGGGCGACTGGTTTATACCTTTTGGAATGAACGGCCGCCAGAAACTGAGCGATTATTTTACGAATCACAAACTTAATCTCCTGGAAAAAGAAAAAACATGGATATTATGCAGCAGAAACGATATCCTTTGGCTCGTCGGCAGGCGTACCGACAACCGATTTCGCATAGATGACAAAACAAAAACTGCTTTTATCATAAATTTTTCTTCAAAAAAATTGCAGCAATGAAAAATTCTCCGTATCTTTGTAGCGTTTTAAAAACAAGACATTATAAATATTCCAAAATCACAGTATAATCATTTTTTCACATAATAGAAAAGTGTATTGTTATCACTTATCATCGACTTATAAATCTGAAATTTATTATATTACAAATTTTATATGCAAAAATACAACATTCTTGAATTAAACGAAAAACAATTATCCGAATTACAGGAAATTGCAGAAAACTTGGGCGTCAAAAAAGCAAAATCTTTGCAGAAAGAAGAATTAGTCTACAAAATCCTTGACGAACAGGCTATTTCATGGGCTGGCATACAGGTTGAAAAAGAGAAGGAAAAAGAAGCCCGTAAAAAAGAAAAAAGATCTCAACGGGTTGTTGAACATCCAAACAAAAACAAACAGGAATCCTCTTCCGCAAAAGGAAGTGAACCGGCGCCGGATAGCAAATCCGAAAAAAACCGCAGGGGACGGCCGCCGAAAAACAACGGACAGCAAACGGGTGAAGTGAAAGCCGACCCGGTCGGCGACAGTACGCCAAAAGCCAAAAGAGGACGGCCTAAAAAGGAAAAAACAATAACGATTCCGGTAAAGGAACAGCAGCCTCAAAAGGTTCAATTCGGCAATATTGCCGCTAAAGATAGCGCAACTGTCCAGCCCGTAGCTCCCCTTATAGCCAACGTTTTACCTCCGGTTCCGGCGAATACGGCGCAGGCTCCGGCGGTTAAGCCAACAACTCCCGATGCCGATGAAAAAACGTCCGACAAACCGGAGAAGAAGCAGGAGGCGCAGGAGAAACCGGATGCACAGTCGCAATCCGGCAATAACAAAAGAGTTATATTCAGGCACAATAACGAAACCAATACGATGCTGGATCAGGTGATCCCAATCGCGGCAAATGCCGAGAACAAACAGCCGGGCGCAATTGTCGAACCGGCGCCCATTCAGAATCAGGGCGCCCGTCCGGCAAAACATAATAACCAGAACATTAATCAGCGTCAGCTCCCTCCCATGCAAATGGAAACGGAAAAAACGTTCGATTTCGACGGAATACTGACCGGTTCGGGTGTTCTGGAAATAATCCAGGACGGATACGGGTTCTTACGTTCTTCCGACTACAATTACCTGTCGTCGCCCGATGACATCTATGTGTCGCAGTCGCAGGTAAAACTGTTCGGGCTTAAAACCGGAGACCTTGTCGAAGGGCCTATCAGGCCGCCGAAAGAGGGCGAAAAATATTTCCCGTTAGTTAAAGTGGATAAAATAAACGGATGTGCACCTGAAGATGTGCGCGACCGCGTACCGTTTGACCATCTCACCCCTCTTTTCCCGGACGAGAAATTCAGGCTTACGGAAAAAAAGTCGCATAAAGTATACGACCAGATATCCGTACGCGTGGTCGACCTGTTCTCTCCTATCGGAAAAGGCCAGCGCGGACTTATCGTCGCCCAGCCCAAGACCGGTAAGACGATGTTACTCAAAGATATAGCAAATGCCATTGCGACCAATCACCCGGAAGTATACATGATTATCCTGCTGATAGACGAACGTCCCGAAGAAGTTACCGACATGGCGCGTAGCGTTGATGCGGAAGTGATTGCATCGACTTTCGACGAACCGGCGGAACGTCACGTGAAAATTGCGGATATCGTGCTCAACAAGGCGAAACGCATGGTTGAATGTGGCCACGACGTAGTCATCCTTCTCGATTCCATAACGCGTCTTGCCCGTGCGTACAATACCGTTCAGCCGGCATCCGGCAAAGTCCTGTCGGGTGGCGTCGACGCCAATGCGCTCCAGAAACCGAAACGGTTCTTCGGCGCTGCACGCAACATTGAAAACGGAGGCAGCCTGACAATTCTTGCAACGGCCCTTACGGAAACGGGTTCTAAAATGGATGATGTCATATTCGAAGAGTTTAAGGGCACCGGCAATATGGAACTTCAGCTTGACCGGAAATTGTCCAACAAGCGTATTTATCCTGCCGTTGACATTATTGCATCCAGCACCAGAAGAGACGATTTGTTACAGGACGGGGCAACAATTAACCGCATGTGGGTGTTGCGCAAATACCTTTCGGACATGAATTCAATCGAAGCGATGGAGTTTGTCAAGAAACAGCTTGAGAACACGTCCAGCAATATGGAGTTTTTGGCATCCATGAACGGATGACAAAGGCCGTCATGCCGCATATAATCGAAAAAAAGCGAACCCGACGGTTCGCTTTTTTTTTGTATCACATTATCCCAAAATGTCCATTGGCGGCAGATTCTTCACAAGCGCCTTTGTTCGTTCGGACAAAGCGTCTTTGTTCGTTCAGACAAAGCGTCTTTGTTCGTTCGGACAAAACGTCTTTGTTCGTTCGGACAAAACGCCTTTGTTCGTTCGGACAAAGCGCCTTTGTTCGTTCGGACAAAGCGTCTTTGCAAGTATTGGCATGTCGCACACACGGAATCGGGCTAATGGACATTTGGGGATTATAAACCCAGCAGAGATTTCGCATTGTCGACCGCGGCCTGTGTCATCCGCGTTCCGCTCAGCATACGCGCTATTTCATCCACCCGCTCCCCGTCGCCGAGACGCCGGATGCGCGTACAGGTACGTTCAGGCGTATCTTCCTTATAAACAAAATAATGGGCGTTGCCTTTCGCTGCAATCTGCGGCAGATGCGTGATGGTCATTACCTGCATTTTCCGCCCCAAATCATGCATGATACCAGCCATTTTGTCGGCAATCTCACCCGAAACGCCGATGTCAATCTCATCAAAAATAATGGAAGGTAGGGCGGCATATCCGGCAATCATGGCCTTGACGCACAGCATAAGGCGTGAAATCTCGCCTCCGGATGCCGTCTGCGCCACGGATTTCAACTGTTCGTTCCTGTTTGCCGAGAAAAGAAACGACACCTCATCCATTCCATCGGCAGACGGTTTGCCTTTCGGAGCGAACAATATCTGAAAACGCGCGTTGGGCATGCCAAGCAACACCATCCGTTCCGTAAGCTGTTTTTCAACCGTCCCGGAAGCTTTCTTCCTCAATCCGGTTATTACGGCAGCCTGTTCAATCAACAATTTGCAGGACTCCCTGCAACGTTTGGTCAATGCAGCCAGCTCTTCATCAAAAGAATCAATGGCGTTAAGCTGTGCGGCAAAATCATCTCTCCGGGCAATCAGATCCTCGATGGATGACACTTTATGCTTTTGCTGCAGCGAATAAATCGTATTTATCCTGTCATTGACCCGTTCCAGCCGTTCGGGGTCAAACTCAATATCATCCTTGAGCACGTCCGTTTCGGAAGCCAAATCATGGATGTCGATATATGAAGCGCGAAGCCGGCCGGCATATTCTTTTGCTTTCGGAAAACAGGCGGACAACTGTTCCATGGAAGCCTGAGCCTCCCGCAGGGATGATACGGCGGAATAATCCTCGCCGTTCAGCAATTCCGTAATTTTATACAGCGCCGTTTTTATTTCTTCCGCATGAGACAACATACCGGCCTCCTTTTCCAGTTCATCCTGCTCGCCGGCCTGCAATTTTGCCGCGTCGAGTTCCTCGTACTGAAAACGAACGTAGTCTTCCTCCTGCTTCATGGCCGAAGCTTTGTTTTCCAAATCGGCCAGCGCGCCGCACAGGGAAAGGTAATGGTCATATTCGTCCCGGTAAGCGGCAAGCTGTTTGCCGTCATGCGCCATCAAATCAACCACGTTGAGCTGAAAACGCGTATCGGCAAGCAGCAGGTTCTGATGCTGCGAATGTACATCAATCAACATACCGCCCAGCTCTTTAACGACAGAAAGCGGAACGGGCGAATCATTGATAAAGGCGCGCGATTTCCCGGAACTGTATAATTCCCGCCTGAACATGCATGACGTCGCATCATATTCAAGGTCATTTTCCTGAAAAAACCGTTCAAGACAATAGGTCGATATGTCAAAAACGGCTTCAATAAGGCACTTGTCCTTTCCCGACTGGATGCTTCCTGAATCGGCGCGTTCTCCCAGAACAAGCGATAACGCTCCGAGAATAATCGACTTGCCGGCTCCCGTTTCGCCCGTTATAACAGAAAAATTATCCTCGAAACGAATATCCAGTTCGTCTATCAACACATAATTCCGTATAAACAATGATTTCAGCATATATCAATTTTTTAATGACTCGTAACGCGACGAAGCTGCGGGAAACAAGTCCATAAACAGTTTATACCCCTCCTGCTTTTCCTGCGTCGTTGCCTTTGAATATGCGGCAACCGTTTCGTCCAGTTTGCAGTCGGAAAAAAACTGCAGCAATATGGATGCCGGACGTGCAGCCTTCAGCTCTTTCAATGCGGGCAGGGATGCAATCAGATTGGTGCGGCCGCGGTCCGCATTGGCGGACATTTCGTCCAAACCTTTCCGGTGGTAATTATACCACATTGTATGAAATACATCTCCCTGATTTTCCGTTATAGCCGTAATCAGGGCATGACGGTTTCTTCTGTTGGCAAAGGCTGTCCACCCGTTCCACGACGGAGTCGACTGCGCCATCGTGGCAATCTGCTGCGCCTGCTGGAAATACTGCTGGCCGCCATTCGGGGAGAAACTGTCGAAATCAAATCCCAGCACCATGTAAATGTAATAGATAATCGTGGCGGTAAGGTTGCTGTTCAGCATATTTTCCGTGTACTCCAACGGCTCAAATTCGGTATATTCGAAATCAAATTCCGTATCGCGAAAACTGAAAACCGTTGTCGAATAGGCGGAATTATATACGGGACGGCGTGCCTGAACCTGCATCTCGCAACTGAACCGGTTATTTTCCGCCGAGTTGACCGTAATTGTAAAATTGCATTCTATGCGTTCGTTCGGCAGAAATGTCGCGGTAGTCCACTTTTTCATATTGATAAATTCCGTCAGTGAAGATTCCAGCGTATTGAATACCTGCTCGTTGAAACCCTGTATTTTATCGTGGTTTATCATAAGAGCCGCATTCAGTTCCTGCGCCCCGACAAGCCCGGCGACACAAAAAAACAATATCAGTAAACACGTTAAACGTCTCATCTTATTGCATAGTTTTACAAGTTATTATTACAACTCCATCATTCTCCCGCCGTCTGCGACTGCAAATACCCGGAGACTAAATAATCAACGATGTCCGCCGCGATTTCGGTTTTCGATTTCAAAGGCAGTTCCGTTTCCGTGCCGGACCGGCCAATCAGCGTGACTTTATTAGTATCGCAGCCAAAACCCGCGCCTGCATCGTTCAGCGAATTAAGAACAATCACGTCCAGATTCTTGCGCTGCAGTTTCTCTTTCGCATTGCTCTTTCCGTTTTCCGTTTCCAGAGCAAAACCGACCAGTATCTGGTTTGCCCGTTTGTTCCTGCCGAGCGTCGCCGCAATATCTTCATTACGTACCAGCGAAACGGCCAGGGCGTCATTCCGTTCACGTTTGATTTTCTCCGCGACCTGCCGTTCCGGCCGGTAATCCGCAACGGCAGCGCTCAATATGGCCAAATCGCACGACCGGAAAATGCGGACGGCCTCGTCATACATCTCACCGGCCGATTCCACGTCTATCCGCCGAATAGACGGATTTTTCGTTTTCAGCCCCACAGGCCCGGCAACAAGCGTCACTTCCGCTCCTCTGCCGGCGCAGGCCTCGGCCAGAGCAAAGCCCATCTTCCCCGAAGAGTAATTACCTATGAAACGTACCGGGTCAATCTTTTCGTATGTCGGGCCGGCGGTTATCAGTATTTTTTTCCCCTGAAGCGCCTTTTGCGAGGCGAAAAAATCTCCCATAATCCGCACGATATCATCAGGTTCCGACATGCGTCCTTTCCCCTCAAGCCCGCTGGCCAGAAAACCGTCTTCCGGTTCGATCACATAATTGCCGTACGAACGGAGTGTCTCAAGGTTCCGCTGCGTGGAGGGATGTGCATACATGTCCAAATCCATCGCCGGGGCGACAAAAACGGGCGCCTTGCACGACAGGTAGGTCGTAACAAGCATATTGTCGGCAACGCCGTTTGCCATTTTCCCGATAGTCGAGGCCGAGGCCGGAGCGATCAGCATCGCATCCGCCCACAATCCCATATCGACATGGCTGTTCCATGAGCCGTCCCGATTAGAAAAAAATTCACTTACAACGGGGCGACGGCTCAGCGTGGCCAGCGTCAGCGGCGTGATGAACTCCCGGCCCGCAGGCGTTATGACAACCTGCACCTCGGCGCCTTTCCTCACCAGTGCGCGGATCAGATACGCGGCCTTGTATGCAGCAATACTCCCCGTTATGCCCAGAATAATTTTTTTCCCCCTCATCATCGGATATCGTCAGGTTTCATCTTTCATCCGAATCCGGATTTCCGTCAGTTTCTGTTTTGTGTTAAGCGGGAAATCACCCTGCATAATCCAGCTGTAATAACTCAGGTCTTTTTTCAGCACATCCCTGACCGGCATCCCCTTATATTTGCCGAAATTAATCACTTCTTCCCGGTTTTCGTTATAAATCATCCGTCCCGCAAAGTCCACATTGTTATTAAAACTGGAAAATTCGGAAAGCGCATCAATATCATTCTTCAGGTCGGGATAGCGATCCAACTGCGACATAAGCACCTCATAAGTAGCTCTCGTATCGCCCTCGGCGCTATGGGCATCCGTCAATTCCCTGCCGCAATAAAATTTATATGCCGCGACCAGGCTGCGCTGCTCCATTTTGTGGAAGATTGTCTGCACATCAATAAACTTGTGTTTGTTCAAATCAACATCAACGCCTGCACGCAGAAATTCCTCGGCCAGCATCGGAATATCAAACCGGTTCGAATTGAATCCGGCCAAATCACAGCCCTCAATCTGCATCGCAAGCGATTTTGCTATCTCCTTGAATGTCGGGCAGTCCTTCACGTCCTCGTCCGTAATACCATGAATGGCAGTAGCCTGCGCCGGTATCGGCATCTGCGGATTGATACGCCGCGTCCGGCTTTCCTCACTGCCGTCCGGTTTGATTTTAAGATAGGCTATCTCGACAATACTGTCTTTTGTGATGTTTATGCCCGTCGTCTCCAAATCGAAGAAGACAAGCGGATTTTTCAGGTTCAGTCGCATGATCCGTCCATACTAATCGTTTAACATCATGGGCATAAGCAACATAAGCAAGTCTTCGTTCTCCTCGTTTTCCACAGGAACGATAACGCCCGCGCGTGACGGATCGGCCAGCTGCAGGATTACATTTTCCGACGATATGTTCGTCAGGATATCAATCAGGAAGGACGCTTTGAATCCGATGCTTAATGGCGTTTCGGTATACTGGCATACGATTTTTTCCTCTGCCGAAGTGGAAAAATCAATATCCTGTGCGGAGACGACCATCTCGTTCCCGGAAAGCTGCACTTTCACCAGCCCGCTCGCCTGATTGGAAAAGACCGACACGCGCCTCAATGCCGTGAGGAGAGAGAGGCGGTCGAGTGTCGCCCTGTTCGGATTGCCGGAGGGTATCACCGCGTCGTAATTCGGATAACGGCCCTCGATCAGGCGGCACACCATCTCGAAAGTGGCCGTTTTCACGTATGCATTGTTCTCGTCAAAGACAACGGTCACACTGTTTGAGTTTTTGGGGAGCAGGTTTTTCAGAATGTTTGCCGGTTTTTTTGGCAAAATAAACGAAGCGCGCTCTCCCGATCGGATGGAAGCGTTGCTCAGACGCATCAGTTTGTGACCGTCGGAAGCGACAATGGTCAGACATTCCGTCTGAATGTCAAAATATATGCCGTTCATCACCGGACGGAGTTCATCGTCGGCCGTGGCAAAAAGAGCGCGGTTGATGCCATTCAGCAGGATCTGCGATTCGAGCGCCAGGCTTATCGCGTTCTCCCGAAGCGGTTTCTGCTGGGGATAGGCGTCTCCATTCTGTCCCGGCAGGTTGAATTTTCCGTTTTCATAATCGACATTGACCGTCATGCTGTCGTCATTGATGTCAAACACCAGCGGCTGTTCCGGCAATTCTTTCAACGGGTCAAGCAAACGTTTGGCATCAATTGCAAACATACCCGATCCGTCCGCGCTTACCACATCAATGGAAGTAACCAGTCGCGTTTCCGAATCGGAAGCGGTGATCGTCAATTTTCCTCCCTCAATATTAAACAGGAAACTGTCCAAAATGGGCAAAGTGTTTTTTGACGCAATAACTTTGCTTATTGACTGTAAAGCAGACAACAAGGCTGAACTTGATACATTAAATTTCATATTTATACATTCTTAATGGTTAATAATTATCTAAAAACGACGAACAAAAATAGTTATTATTTTTATTATACCGCATTTTTCCGCCGGTAAAAAATAAAAAAAACTCTTTCCCGGTATGGAAAAGAGTTCAATATATCATTCAACTTCCGTTCAAGTGCAAAATCTTATTTTTTGAAATAATCTTTCACGCCCTCATTCGGAACCATTTCTTCCTGAAAAATATAAGCGCCCGTCTTGGGTGATTTCACCATCCTGATCACTTTCGAGTATGTGCGCCCTTCTCCGGTTTTGAATGTTGCAACTGCTTTTTTTGCCATGGTCTAAATCTCCTATTTTATTTCTTTATGTAAAGTCATCTTTTTCAAAATGGGATTGTATTTTTTGAGTTCGAGGCGCTGCGTCGTGTTCTTACGGTTTTTGGTCGTAATATAACGGGACGTGCCCGGCATGCCGCTGTCCTTGTGTTCGGTACATTCAAGGATGACCTGTATTCTGTTTCCCTTTACTTTCTTCGCCATAATTCTATTTCCTCCGACATTATGAGTTTAAATAACCTTTTTCAGCAGCGCCTTTCAACGCGGCGTCCAACCCGACTTTGTTTATCAGGCGCAAGCCTGCCGCCGATATATTAAGGTTTATCCAACAATCCTGCTCGACCCAGTAAAACTTTTTTGTGAAAAGATTTACATTAAATTTACGTTTCGTACGCAGATTCGAGTGAGCCACATTGTTTCCGGATTGAGCCTTCTTTCCCGTAATTTGACAAATCTTAGACATTGTATTTTATAATTTTCTAATTGTTTTTACTGTTTTGAGGGCGCAAAGATACGGTTCATTTTTTTAAATCCCAAAAATCAGGGGCGAAAATTTCATCCGGCATCCGATTTCCTTGATTTTGTGCGCAAGATGAGACTCGAACTCACACGCCGTTGCCGGCACTACCCCCTCAAAGTAGCGTGTCTACCAATTTCACCACCTGCGCAAACATTTAACCGAATCAAAAAATAAGTGCCCGGAACAGGACTCGAACCTGCACGGCTTTAACCCCACTCGCACCTGAAACGAGCGCGTCTACCAATTCCGCCACCCGGGCATTTTATTTAGTGAATAAAAAAGGGCAACCTCCGTTGCTCCCCTGTGCCATAGTCCCAGAGCGGAAGACGGGACTCGAACCCGCGACCCTAACCTTGGCAAGGTTATGCTCTACCAACTGAGCTACTTCCGCAATGTTTCCCTTAAAATTGCGGGTGCAAAGATAATACTGTTTTTTTATTCTGCAAAAAACTTTCACGCTATTTTTCCGTTTTTGATGAAAAAAATTGATTGCCCGCTATATATTCCGGATTTGACGCCGGTTTTTATCTCTCAATGACAGAATACGACAATTTGAATTTCTCCAAAAGCGTTGCTTTTGTAAAAAAAATATCCTATCTTTGACACATGAAAAACAGATGGGTGTGATGACTGTAAAATTTTCATGCTGTTGGAAATGCCGTCATCGACGCATTATAATAAGGGCTGTTGTTTATCCTGCCTTTACAGCGTGCGCTGAAACCTGTAAGGCTGTTTATATTCAATTAAATAATTGATTTTATAACAAACTGTTGAAATAAGAAAGATTATGGATAGAAGTGAATTTAGATCGGTAGTAAAACGTGAGTTGATAAAATTGTCTCGGGAAGAGATTGTTTATTTTGCCTGGCTTTGCGCTATGCGAGCATTGCCTTTTTTGGGGAAGTATGGACACTTTGGTTTCTGGGAAGAAAAAGATAAACAAAAGCATCTATATTCTGTTTTTTATGCATTGGATATAAGTAACGTCGTAGGCGGCGGCGTGGACGCTTACGCTTACGCTTACGCCGCCGCCAACGCCGCTAATGCCACCTACGCCGCCGCCGCCGCCAACGCCGCCACCTACGCCGCCAACACTGCCAACGCCGCCGCCTACGCCGCCACCTATGCCGCCAACGCTTACGCCGCCGCCGCCAACGCCGCCTACGCCGGTGCTGCTGCAAGTTATCGTTTGAAAGAAATAATTCTGAAAGACCTCAAAAATATAAAAAATAAAATCCCCATTTCGAATACGGACAT
>JAIRYY010000329.1 GCA_031267485.1 Tannerella sp. | reverse complement strand
GAGGAAATGGCTGTTGCCACGTTGCGTTTGATCTGTGTGCCGTATCCGACGACGACGACTTCTTCCAGGGCTTTTGCGTCTTCTGCCAGTCTGATGACGAGATGATTGTCCGTTGCCGTCGAAACGTTGATTTCCTGCGTGATGTAGCCGATGTAGGAGATCTGCAGGATGGCGTTGTCCGGGACTTCCAGTGAGAAGTTGCCGTCGATATCCGTTGCCGTGCCGTTCAGGGTGCCTTTCTCGACCACGTTTGCCCCGATGATTGATTCGTTGTTGACGTCGACGACCGTTCCGGTAATGCGTCTGCCGGCTTGCTGGGCGTTTTGCCGTCTGGTCAGCAGGATGTACTTGTTCTCGATCTCATAATAAACGTCCGTATTTCCAAAGGCCTCGTCCAGAAAGGTGATGACCTTGCCGGTGTTTTTCCCGACGCGGATAATACGTTCGGTGTCTACTTCACGGTTCCGGTAGATGACCAGCAGTTCCGTCTGGTTTTCTATCTCCGTGATCAGCTGTCCGACCGTCAGTTCATTTGTCTGTAGCTTGACGAGCACGTTTTGTGCGTCGGCATTCATGGCTACCAGCGGAAGGACACAGATAAATGGAATACACAGTAATAATTTCATTCTTCTGAAGTGTTTTTCGGTCAACCCTGTTTTTTCAACAAAAGTTGGTAACAATGTTTTTAATTTCATATCTTTGCATTGTGTTAAGTGAATATTAATTTTTTTCTCTGTTAAGGTTTGCTTACCATAAAACGGCAGGTGTTTCCGGCATCTGCCGTTCGTTTTTCTTTCCGGTTTCTATTCCATAGGCATACATACGATTAAAAGTTAAACATTTATTTTATTGCGCAATCATTCTATTTCAGTGTAAATATATTGTTTTCTTCATCCTTTTCAACTTTAAACCGGTGAATTTTGCGAATCATGCGGATGATTTCGTCGATACCTTCCCGCTGGCGAAACTTGCCGGTGTATTCCCACCGGGAGATGGACGGATCTTCCACCACGATTTTCACGTCGTAGTAAAGTTCCAGTTTTTTCAGCATGTCGCCCAGCATTTCATTGTGAAAGCTGTATATACCGTCTTTCCAGAAGAAATAGTCGGCGTGGGCGATCGCTTTCCTCGTCATCCGTTCACCCTCGGCCGTGATCTCCTCGCCGGCGTTCAGCATGATGGCTTCCGCCTCCGCGTCCGTGCGGTAGACGTTCAGTTTGCCCTCTATCAGGCTGACGCGGACGAACGGCTCGTTGGGGTAGCTGTACACGTTGAACCCCGTGCCCAGCGCTTTCATTTTTATGTTGCGCGCCGAGACGGTAAACGGCCGTTCCGCGTCTTCGGCAATGTCGAAAAAGGCCTCGCCTTCTACCCGGACATGCCTTTCCCCGTCTCCGAAAACCGTGGGATAGGACAGCGTCGTTTTGGCGTTCAGCCATACGTCCGTGCCGTCCTGCAGAGTAACTTTCACCCGCTGCCCGGCAGGCACATATAACGTATTGGTCATTTCCGCCGCTGCCGGTTTGTCCAAACTCCGGAGGGTCAGCCGGTACGTCACTGTCACCAGCAGCGCGCAGACAGCCGCAGCGCACATGTATCGTCCGGCGAGGCGGTACATCTTCCGGCGTTTGAGGCGGCCGAGGAATCGTCCGTAGCCACGGCGACTTTCTTCCCTGTCGTCCAGTTTGTCCGAAACAGATAGCAGACCCGATATGTTCTTATATTTAATGTATAACTTTTTCCTTTCGGGATCGGATGTGATTGACTGCAGTAGCGATCGTCTTTCCGGTACAGTCAATTCTTTTCCAAAATATTTTTCAATCTGTTCATCCATTTGTATGCGTGTTTGTCCGTATGACACACGAGCAGAGTAAATCCGCTAAACAGATTGCGATTTTTTTATAAAATTTTTACCGAGAAGAAAAATGTGAGCAGAGGGATGTATTTTTTCAGTTCGTTTTTCAGCTTTTTATATGCAATGCCGATTTGTGTTTCAACGGTATTTATTGAGATATGAAGTTCGGCGGCGATATCCTTTTGTTTTTTTCCTTCGATTTTGCTCATGACGAATACGCGGCGGCACTGTTCGGGAAGCGAGTGGAGCGCCTGCGAAATAATCTGCCCGGCATCTTCCTCACCGAACAGCGTATGGTCGAAATATTCCAGCGAATCCAGATTCATGCGCAGTACAGCCTGATACTCATCCTGTATGCGGCTGGCAGCCTCCTGTTCCACGATGCGGCGGCGCAGGCAGTTGAGCGACCGGTTTTTTACGGCCGTGAACAGATAGGCGGTCAGGCGGGTACGGTCGGCAAGTACCGGACGTTTTTCCCAAAATTCCACGAAAACATCCTGCACGATATTTTCAGCGTCTTCTTCGCATACGACGTACTCCCGGGCAAAATGCTTCATCCTTGAGAACCATGAAAGATATATGTCTTCAAAATCCAATGTGTCCATGTGCGTTTTTCACTGACCGGTTTACTTCAGATTCTGTCCAGTACTTTTTCGATGAGGGCGGGGAGGCAGCGTTTGTAGTCTGTGTTCACGTTTTTGTCAATGCGTCCGGCGATGATGCAGCATACGGTTGTGGCGCGGTGTCCCATCATTGCGGCCAGACCGGCCAGGGCCGAGCTCTCCATTTCAAAGTTTGTTATGCGCCGGTTTTTGAAATTAAACGCCCTGATTTTGCGGTTCAACTCCTTGTTCGCAAGCGGGAGGCGCAGTTCGCGTCCCTGCGGACCGTAAAATCCGTTGGCGGCAATCGTTATTCCGCGGATGATGTCGTCCTTTGCGATCTGTTCCGTCAGTGACTCGTCCGAGGAAACGGCATACGGACGTATGCCGGGTATGTCCCATGCGAGCTGGCGTACGAGTTCATCCTCCAGAATCGTGTCGCGGACTTTTTCACTGTCCCGGTAAAAATAGACGACGCCGTCAAATCCGATTGACCGGTCGGCTGCCACGTATGTTCCTGCGGGCGTGAACGGCTGCAGGCCTCCCGATGTGCCGATGCGCACCATTGTGAGCCGGCGGAATACGGGGCGGACGGTACGGGTTTCGAAATCAATATTGGCCAGCGCGTCGAGTTCATTGACGACAATATCCATATTGTCGCATCCGATGCCGTGCGATACGGCGGAGATGCGTTTTTCCCCGTATGTTCCCGTGACTGTGTGAAACTCGCGGTTTGACACTTCACATTCCGTCGTATCGAAATAGCCGGCAATCATGGATACACGTTCCGGATCGCCGCAAAGCACGATACGCCCGGCAAGCTGTTCCGGCTTTAAATGAAGGTGAAATACACTGCCGTCGCCGTTTATAATGAGTTCCGAATCTGCAATATGTTTCATGATCCGTGCGTGAAAAACGGAAACTGTCCGAAAAGGTCATTTTTCAGACAGTTCCGTATGATTGTCTTACAGTCATCCATTTATCGGTTTGTTCGAGGGCGCGGACGGTTTTGAAATCGCATCGCGCATGGACGTGTCGGCTTCGATGTTTTTCATGCGGTAATAGTCCATTATGCCAAGATTCCCGCTGCGGAAAGCTTCGGCCATCGCTTTCGGTATTTCGGCCTCCGCCTCGATCACTTTTGCGCGCGCTTCCTGCGCCTTCGCTTTCATTTCCTGTTCGGTAGCAACGGCCATGGCGCGGCGTTCCTCCGCTTTTGCCTGTGCAATGTTTTTATCCGCCTGCGCCTGATCCATTTGCAGCACGGCTCCGATATTCTTGCCTATGTCAATGTCGGCAATATCAATGGACAGGATTTCGAAGGCGGTGCCGGCATCAAGTCCTTTACGCAGCACGAGTTTGGATATGGAATCCGGGTTTTCCAGCACGCTTTTGTGGCTTTCCGACGAGCCGATGGACGACACGATGCCTTCACCCACGCGGGCGAGGATCGTTTCTTCGCCCGCACCTCCGACCAACTGTTTGATGTTGGCGCGTACGGTGACGCGCGCTTTGGCGATCAGCTGAATCCCGTCCTTTGCGACGGCGGCGACCGGCGGCGTGTCGATGACTTTCGGATTAACAGACATCTGTACGGCCTGAAACACATCGCGTCCGGCCAGGTCTATCGCCGTTGCCATCTGAAACGAGAGGTCAATGTTCGCTTTCGATGCCGAAACGAGCGCGTGAACAACTCTTTCGACATGTCCTCCGGCGAGATAGTGCGCTTCCAGTTCGTCGCGGGTCAGCGTTTTCAGTCCCGCCTTGTGCGCTTCAATCATCGCGCGTGTGATGATGCCCGGCGGGACTTTACGTATGCGCATCAGGAACAGCTGGATGAGCGAAATGTTCACGCCGGAGACTTTTGCCGATATCCACATCAGGAACGGCACATAATAAAAGAAGATGCATAGCAGAATGAACGCTATGGCGATTGTGACAAGAAATAATAGATCCATAATTTTAAGTATTAATATTGTTAATGTTTTCAACTGTCACACTGAATCCGTCGATGCCGGTTATGACGACCGGCGTGTTTTCATCAATAAATCCATTGACCGATCTGGCTTCGACGGTAATATGGTTAAAACGCGCTCTGCCGACGGGTGCGAGGCGTGACAGCGTGACGCCGCTGTCGCCCACATGCAGGTTTTCGTCCTTTGGCGACGATACGGTCGAGTCAATATTCGCTTTCAGGGATACACGGCTGAAAGAATCCCGCCGCAGTAGCCAGATGAAAATGCCTCCGAAAACAAGGACGGAGGACATGACGGTGATGTTCCCGGTCATCGGGTTTACGGAGTAGGCGAAGATTATTCCTCCGACAGCGAACAGTGCGCCGCCGATACCCGCAATCGTTATACCCGGCAGCAGGAAGATCTCTGCCAGAATCAGAAATATGGCGGCCACCATCAGAAAAATGATAATAATGATATCTGTTGCCATAAGCTAAATATTTTATATTGTCAGTACGTAAAACCTATCCGGTTGTTTTCCGCGTTCCGCGCTTTCTTCTCCCGTATTTCGGCTTTCTCCATCAAGTCGTAAAGCTGGTTTTCCGCCTGCAATATGGTCGGCTTCAACTGCTCGCGCGCGGATGCGTTGCTTTTGGAATAGGAATTGCGTATCCCGTCCAGTCTAACGTTTAACGATTCGATTTGTTTGTTCAGGGCGATTACTTCCGCATAGAACTCCTTCGCCTCGTGACTTTTTATTTCATCCAGCGTATAATACGCCGTTTTGTCGTTTATCACGAAAATGAAATCGCGTTCCGCCTTTTTTTCTTTTGCCGTCAGGTCCTGGTGTGCGAGTTTTATTAAATCCGTATAATCGGCGCCCTCCCTCCATGTGTCTTTGATAGATGCCAGCGAGGCGCGCCTGATCAGCACGTCCGGCTCTTCCATATTTTCGATGCGCCTGCGCGACGGGTCGGGGATGAAAAGGTAGATGCAGACTGTATCTTCCGGCTGGTTCCGGTCGGAAACGAACCATCCCAGGCCTTTCGTTTCGTCAATCACCATCATGTAATCGTTGGCCGGAGAATTGAACGGCATGCCCATCTGTTCGGGGGCCAGGTATGCATTCGTGTTCGTGTTGTAGCGTGTGACAAAGAGGTCGTAACCGCCGATAGACCCGTTGCCTTTTGACGAAAAATACATCGTAATGCCGTCGGACAGTACGAAAGGATAGTTGTTGTCCGCCGGATTGTCCGTCAGGAGCATTTTCTCGTCTCCCCAGGCATCCAGCAGTTTGTTTTGGGAATAAAGGGCGTAAGCGCCATATTCCGACGGGCGTGCGTAATAGATTTTATCCCCTTTCTGATTCTGATAAACGACCGATGAAACAGGTTGCGGGACATCGAAAAATTCGTTGTAATATGCGAGGCTGCCGCTCTCCCCGCTGAGGCTGTATGCATTGAGAAACGCCTCCTTGCTTATAATCATGCTGTCGACGACCTGCACGTCTTCCGTTTTTTCCTGCATGCGATACAGGTTGCGCGCCTGTTCCAGTTTCGCCTCCGATTCCGTGACATCATCCTTTTTCTTTTTCTGCAGGTCGATGAATCCTTCCCACATTTCGATTGCCCTGTCAAAGCGGTACATATCCATGTAGAGCCGGGCAAGATAACGGTAAGAATCCATCACCTTGCGCTTATTGGCCACGAGCAGGTGTTTCTCCGCATTTTCCCAATCTCCCGTTTCATAGCAGCATACTCCATACCATTGATTGTATGAGGAATTGTTGGGCGATTGCCGGACAAGCTTCCCGAATACGGGTTTTGCTTCTCCATAATTGCCCTCGTTGTACAGAATCTTCGCCTGATCAAGGCTTTGTGCGTGTCCGGAAAAACCGGCCAACACAAATAAAAAGGTAAAAAATATTTTAGCAAGCCTTTGTATCATAATATGTGTGCATCCAATAAATTACTGTCTGTATTTTTCTTTGTAAAGATAGGGAAAAAATGCAAACTGGTGTATTAAAAAAACATAAATTACAATGCGACCTTACATATTTCATCTATGTATGATATAATACCATCCTTATTATCAGGATTGAACCACATTATTTCGGTATCCCGCCGGAGCCAGGTCATTTGCTTGCGGGCGTATATGCGCGTGTTGCGTTTTATTTTTTCCACGGCTTCGTCAAAGGTAAGCGCGCCGTCGAAATGCGCAAATAACTCTTTGTATCCCACGGTATTGAGCGAATTAAGGTTTCGCATGGGATAAACGCGCCGTGCTTCTTCCTCCAGACCGGCGCCAATCATCTCATCCACGCGTTTGTTGATGCGTCCGAACAGTTCCGGGCGTTCCCGCATGAGGCCTATTTTATATATTTTGAACGGGCGTTCCTTTATTTTTCCGGTTTTGAAGGATGAGTACGGTTTTCCTGTCATGCGGCATATCTCGACGGCATGAATGACGCGCCGGTGATTCATCCGGTCGACTCCGTCATAGTGCGCGGGGTCTGTATTCTTCAGCTCTTCGAGTATGGGAGCGAGTCCCTCTCTTTCGAACTGTTCCCACAGCGCATTGCGGATGTCCGGCGTTACGGTCGGCATTTCGTCGATGCCTTTGCAGACCGCATCGATATACATCATGGAGCCGCCGCAAAGGAGTAAAAAAGGTTGCGATTCGTGCAGTCTGTCAATCAGCGAAATTGCTTCCTCCTCGAAAATGCTTGCGCTGTAATAGTCCGGTAACGAGTGCGTTGCGACGAAATAGTGTTTGACGAGGCTTAACTGTTCTTTTGAAGGGGCGGCGACGCCGATAGGCAGTTCCCGGTATATCTGGCGTGAATCCGCCGATATGACGGGACTTCCGATATGGCGGGCGATATGGATGCTTAAATCGGTTTTTCCGACACCCGTCGGTCCGAGTAAGACGAACAGTATTTTCATTCAGAACCGGTTGTCCTGCAGTTCATTGAATGTGTCCTCGTCCAGTCCTTTAAGGTCTTCCTCGTCATATTCGTCGTCTCCGTAGAAGTTTTCGCCCAGGTCTATGCCGGCATCGTCGGAGAGGACATTAAAGTCAATAAACTGTTTCGGCGGTTCTCCGACGGATTTCGTGCATACGGGTTTTTTCAGGTCTTTGCCTGTGATGATTTCACGGAGTTCGATGAAAAAGACGCGTTCCGTCATCTGGTCGAAGACGTAAAGCAGTTTCTGGTGTTCCTCTTCGAGGAGGTCTTCGAGGAGCGTGTTTTCCATCACATAACAATCTTCTTCCGAGGAAGTATCCATTTCAATCAGCGTGATTTCGGTCCGTTTGCTCCAGTCTTCGCCGCAAATGAAAAACGAATACATCTGTTTTTCTTCATATCCGGTCGCTTTGAGAATCTCGTTGTGCAAATCAAGAAACGTCGCCTGTGAACCTATTTGTATTTCCCTTTTGAAGTTATCGACTTCGTCGGATAATATTAAAAATCTGTAAACCATAATTCTGTTAATAAGATGAGGTGCAAATATGTAAATAAAATATGATATTGCGAAAGAAACATGCGTTTAATTTTTCAGTCATCGATGGAACCTCTGACAATGCCCCTTTTCGATGTTTTTATGAAGTTGAGGATGAGGTCGCGTTCCACACTGGGTTCATACTCCGTTTCAATGGCATTGAGCGCTTCCGTATTGTTGAGGCCGCGCGTGTACAGCGTGCGGTAAATGTCCTGAATCAGGAATACCTGGCTGTTGGTAAACCCGCGTCTGTGCAGGCCTACGATGTTAATGCCGCAGTATGCGATCGGTTCGCGGCCAATCAGCGTGTAGGGAGGGATATCTTTGCCGACGCGCGACCCGCCCTGTATCATCACGTGTTTGGAGATGCGCGTAAACTGGTGAAACAGCGAGCCGCCGCTGATGATGGCATAATCGTCGATTTCAACTTCGCCGGCGAGCTGGGAAGCATTTCCGATGATGACGTTGTTTTTGATAACGCAGTCGTGGGCAATATGGGCGTAAGCCATGATCAGGCAGTCGCTGCCCACTACGGTTTTCCCTTTTGACGCCGTTCCCCGGTTTATGGTGACACATTCGCGTATCGTTGTACGGTCTCCTATTTCGGCGGTGGAATTTTCTCCGACGAACTTCAGGTCCTGGGGAATGCCGGCAATAACGGCGCCCGGGAAGATCCTGCAGTCGGATCCTATTCTGGCTCCGTCTAAAATGACGGCATGAGGGTAAATGTGACAATTATCTCCGACAACAACATTTTTTTCAATTACGGCAAAAGGTTCAATGGTAACATGATTGCCTATCTCTGCTTCCTTGTGGATAACGGCTAATGGTGAATGCATAAGTTTATTTGTTTTTAATGATTTGTGCCATAAATTCGGCTTCGCAGACAACTTTTTCCCCGATGAAAACATATCCTTTCATGGTTGATATGCCCCGGCGCATGGGAGCCAGGAGTTGCAGCCGAAAAATGAGCGTGTCTCCCGGCACCACTTTTTGCCGGAATTTCACTCCGTCGATTTTCATGAAATAAGTTGAATAGCGTTCCGGTTCGTCGACCGAATTGAGTACAAGCAGGCCGCCGGTCTGCGCCATCGCTTCCACGAGCAGCACTCCGGGCATGACCGGCTCCTGCGGGAAATGTCCCTGGAAGAACGGTTCGTTTACCGTGACATTTTTGATGCCGACGATGTAATCTCCCCCTATCTCGATAATCTTGTCGACAAGCAGGAAAGGATAGCGGTGAGGCAGCAGTTCGCGTATGCGGCTGATGTCCATCGCGGGATATTCGGACGCGTTGTATATCGGCGCCTGTACGTCGTTCACTTTGACGTCCTTACGTATCAGGCGTGCGAGCTGGTTGTTGATTTTGTGTCCGGGGCGCGTAGCGATGATGTGTCCTTTTATCGGTTTCCCGATAAGCGCCAGGTCGCCTATGACGTCTATCAGTTTGTGCCTGGCCGGTTCGTTGGGGAACATGAGGGGCTTGTCGTTTACATAGCCAAATTCCTTCACATTCACATGCGGCAACCCCAGCGTGTCGGCGAGACGGTTCATCTCTGCCTGTTCCATTTTTTTGTCGTAGATGACGATGGCATTCTCCAGGTCGCCGCCTTTTATCAGGTTATTTTGCAGCAGCATTTCTATTTCGCGGACGAATACGAATGTTCTTGACGCCGCTATTTTTTCGGGAAATTCGCTGATGTTCGTCAGCGAGGCATACTGATTGGACAGTACGGGAGAATCAAATTCAATCAGCACATTGATGCTGAACCGGTCGTCGGGGAGTATGATGAGTGACGAGCCTGTTTTTTCATCTTTGACCTCAATCTTGTGCCGTACGATATAATAATCTTTCGGAGCGTTTTGTTCGACGATTCCCACCCGTTCGATATTTTCGGAAAAATAGCGTGCGCTTCCGTCAAGGATGGGAATTTCGGGTGCGTCCACTTCCAGCAGGCAATTGTCTATACCCCAGGCATAGAGGGCGGCAAGCGCATGTTCTACCGTGCTTACATGCACATCACCTTTCGACAGGACGGTTCCCCGTTGCGTGTTTGTCACGTTTTCGGCCAACGCGTCAATTACAGGCTGTCCTTCAATGTCTATACGTTTTATTTTATATCCGTGATTTTCAGGAGCTGGCTTAAATGTCACGTTTATATTAAGCCCCGTATGAAGTCCTTTACCTTTCAACGCAAATTCGGAAGCTAATGTTGTTTGTCTTTGCATATCCTTACTGTTTGTTTTTTTTCAATTCTTCCACTTCTTTCTGTAGTTGGTTAATAATCTGATATATTTCCGGCAGCTTCTCCAGGATGATACTTGCGCGCATGAATTTCCGTACCGGTATTGACGGCGTACCCATGAGGCGCGAGTTTGCCTCTATGTTGCTTATGATTCCGCACTGGGGGCCTACCTGCGTGTTGTCGCCGATGCTGAGGTGTCCGCTTATTCCGGCCTGGCCTCCAATCATGCAGTTGGCTCCTATTTTCGTCGATCCGGCAATACCGACCTGCGAAGCCATCGCCGTGTTTTTACCAACCTCCACATTGTGGGCTATCTGGATAAGGTTGTCAAGTTTCACGCCTTCGCGTATCGTCGTCGATCCCATGACGGCGCGGTCGATCGTTGTGTTCGCTCCCACTTCCACGTTATTTTCAAGTACGACGTTCCCGAGCTGGGCTATTTTTTTATATTCCCCGTTTTCCGGAGCGAATCCGAAGCCGTCCGCGCCGATGACGGCGCCGGCGTGAATGATGCAGTTATCGCCCACGACGCATCCCTCGTAAATGGTAGCGTGCGGGTAGACGATTGTATTGTCGCCGAGTCTGACATGGTCGCCTATGTACGCGTGCGGGTATATCATGCAGTTTTTTCCCGTCACGGCCTTTTCGCCGATGTATGCAAATGTGCCGACGTAACAGTTTTCGCCGACGGAGGCCGTTCCCGCGATGAAAGCGGAGGGGTCGGCGCCGTTCTTCCGGGGCTTGGCCTGTTCGGCCAGATTGAGCAGCGCGGCCAGGGCGGCGTATGCATCCGGCACTTTTATCAGGGTAGGCTCAATTGCCGAAGCGGGAGAGAAATCCCGGTTTACAAGCACGATGCTTGCTTTCGTTTTATATATGAAATGTTCATATTTCGGATTGGCAAGAAATGTGACTGTTCCGGGCAATCCCTCTTCTATTCTGGAAAAGTCGTTGACCTTTGTAGCCGGGTCACCTGCCACATCTCCCTTTAAAAAATCAGCAATCTGTTGAGCGGTAAACTCCATCCTTTGTTTATTGTTTTGAATTTCCATTATAAAATATTACGGCGAATTTATGCGTCGCCTTGTCTTTAAGCACATTTTTTAGCCCACAAAGTTAATAAAAAAATGAATTGCCTGAAAAATTATGCAAAACATTTCCTTTTTTGACTAAATAATTCCCTTTGCGGACAAGTGATATTCCATTTCCTGCTGAACGGCGCGGGCTTCCCGTCCTGCTTTTTCGGCATAGTCTTCCGCGTCGCCGGCATATATGATGGCGCGCGACGAATTGACAATCAACCCGCAGGCGTCGTTCATTCCGTACCGGCAGACGTCCTCCAGCGAGCCGCCCTGCGCGCCTATCCCCGGCACGAGCAGGAAATGCTCCGGCGCTATCCGGCGTATGTCTTCGAACATCCGGCCCTGTGTGGCGCCGGCAACGTACATCATGTTCCCGTCGTTTCCCCATTGTTGCGAAACGCGCAACACCTTTTCAAACAGGCGTTCGCCCTCCCTGTCCCCGGTCAGCTGAAAGTCGCGCGCTCCCCTGTTGGAGGTGACGGCCAGCAGGATGACCCATTTGCCGTCGTGGCCGAGGAACGGGGTCACGCTGTCTTCTCCCATGTAGGGGGCTACGGTGAGCGCATCGAAATCCATTTCCCCGAAAAACGTCCGGGCATACATGGCCGATGTGTTGCCGATGTCGCCCCGTTTGGCATCTGCTATGATGAACTGGTCGGGGTAGTGTGTTTTTAAATAACCCACCGTTTTCTCGAGCGATATCCATCCTTTTGTCCCGCCGGATTCGTAAAACGCGAGATTTGGCTTGTAAGCTATGCAGTAATCGGCTGTGGCGTCTATGATTGCCCGGTTGAATGTGAAGACGGGGTCGTCCTCCTCCAGCAGATGCTGCGGTATCTTTTTCATATCCGTGTCCAGTCCCACGCACAGGAATGATTTTTTACGCCTGATATTCGTTACTAACTCGCTTCTGTTCATATTTCACTGTCTTTTATTCTTTCTGCGTTTTCCGCAACAATCAGATGGTCGATGCAATCCTGTATGTCGCCGTTCGTAAAAGCGGCGAGATTGTATATCGTGTAATTGATGCGGTGGTCGGTAATGCGTCCCTGGGGGTAGTTGTATGTGCGTATTTTCGCCGAGCGGTCGCCGGTCGAAACCATGGTTTTGCGGCGGGAGGCGATATCGTCGATGTATTTCTGGTGTTCCCTGTCGTATATGAACGAGCGCAGGCGGCTGAGCGCCCGTTCCTTGTTTTTGGGCTGGTCGCGCGTTTCCGTACATTCGATGAGGATTTCCTCGGCGACGCCGGTGTTCGGGTTTTTCCACATGTACCGCAGGCGGACGCCGGATTCCACTTTGTTCACGTTCTGTCCGCCGGCGCCGCTTGAGCGGAATGTGTCCCATCTGATTTCGCCCTCGTTTATCTCGACGTCGAACTCGTCGGCTTCGGGTAGTATGGCGACGGTTGCGGCCGAGGTATGTACGCGTCCCTGCGTTTCGGTTTGCGGCACGCGCTGCACGCGGTGGACGCCCGATTCGTATTTGAGCGTGCCGTACACGCTGTCGCCCGAGACGGTGAAGATTATTTCCTTGAAACCGCCGGACACGCCTTCGGTGCAGCTGGATATGCTGATGTTCCAGCCTTTTATTTCGCAGTATCTGGAGTACATGCGGAACAGGTCGCCGGCAAACAGGGCGGCTTCGTCGCCGCCCGTCCCGCCGCGTATTTCGACGATTGCGTTTTTGCCGTCTTCGGGGTCGGCGGGGATGAGCAGCAGTTTTATTTCTTCTTCGATACGGGAGAGGCGCTGCCGGCCGGCCTCCAGTTCCTCGCTCGCCATTTTGCGCATTTCCGGCTCCTGTTCCGAGGCGAGCATTTCTTTTGCTTCCGCCATGTTGCCCAGTGTCTGTACGTATTTCCGGCGCGCGTCGGTCAGGCGTTCGAGTTCCCTGTATTCTTTTGTGAGGCGGACATAGCGTTTCCGGTCGGCGATGACCGCCGGGTCTGCGATGAGTGTGGATACTTCGTCGAAGCGTCCGGTCAAACCGTCGAGTTTTTGCAGTATGTCGTTGTTGTCGGGCATGATTTCAATCGTAGTAAAATTCTCCGAACTCGCTTTTGATGACCAGTTCTTTTTTTGCGGAGGCTTCCGTGTATCCGACAATCCGGGCGTCGATGCCGAACGACCGGCTTATCTCGATGACCCTGCCGGCATTCCGTTCGTCGAGGCAGATTTCGAGGCGGTGCCCCATGTTGAAGACCTTATACATCTCTGCCCAGCCTGTTCCGCTCTGTTCGCGGATGGTTGCGAACAGCGGCGGAACGGGGAACAGGTTGTCCTTTACCACGCGGAGGTTGTCCGTGAAATGAAGAATCTTCGTCTGTGCGCCGCCGGAACAGTGTATCATCCCGTGGATGTCGGCGCGCATCGCGTCCAGCATTTTTTTCACGGCGGGCGCGTAAGTGCGGGTAGGGGAGAGCACCAGTTTCCCGGCATCGACCGGAACTCCCCCGACCGCATCGGTGAGTTTGAGACGGCCGGAATAGACCAGTTCCGCCGGGATGGATGGGTCGAAGCTTTCGGGGTATTTTTCCACCAGATACCCGTCAAAAACGTCGTGCCGTGCGGACGTCAGCCCGTTGCTGCCCATTCCTCCGTTGTATGATGTTTCGTATGTCGCCTGTCCGTATGACGCAAGGCCGACAATCACGTCTCCCGCGCGGATGTTGGCGTTGTCGATGACCTCGCTCCGCTTCATGCGGCACGTTACGGTGCTGTCAATGATGATTGTCCGCACGAGGTCGCCCACGTCGGCCGTTTCGCCTCCGGTGGCATACACGCCGATGTTCATGTCGCGCAGTTGGGCAAGCAACTCGTCCGTACCGTTTATGATGGCCGATACGACTTCTCCCGGTATGAGCATTTTGTTCCGCCCGATGGTGCTTGAGACGAGGATGTTGTCGGTGGCGCCGACGCAGAGCAGGTCGTCGATGTTCATAATCAGCGCGTCCTGTGCGACGCCTTTCCAGACGGACATGTCGCCGGTTTCGCGCCAGTAGATGTAGGCCAGGGATGATTTCGTGCCTGCGCCGTCGGCGTGCATGATGTTGCAGTATTCGGGGTCGCCTCCGAGCACGTCGGGGATGATTTTGCAGAAGGCTTTCGGGTAAAGGCCTTTGTCGATGTTTCGGATGGCGTTGTGAACATCGTCCTTGGATGCGCTTACGCCGCGCATGTTGTATCTCCGGTCGCTCATCGCTGTCTGTGTTACGTTTTTTTTTATTTGCGGACTTTAAGCGTATCTCCCGGTTTGGGGGTGTAGCTGTCTTTTATTTTGTTCAGTTTGTACAGTGAATTCAGCTTCATGCCGTACAGCTGGGATATGCCGTGCAGGGATTCCCCATCCTTGACGGTGTGGATGAAGTTGCCTTTGGCCGCGTATTTCCTCTTTCCCTGAAGATAGACCCTGTCGCCTTTCCGCAGCAGGCGTTCGCCTGTCGTATCGTTGTATTTCAGCAGTCTTTTCAGTTTCATGCGGGTGTCGTATGCGATAAAGTCGTAGGTGTCGTTTTCCTGCGCTTCGATGTAGTGGATGCCGTTTGTCTCGAGAATCCTGCGTCTCCAGTTTACGGCCGCGGGGCGTTTTTTCCGGTCGTCGCCGCCATTTATTTTTATTTGATAGATGTCGTCGACGGGCGGGATTTTATCCGCGATTTTTGCCTTGTCGTACTTGTAGAGTTCGTAGGTTTCGATGAGGCTGACGAGTTTCGCGCCGTATGATTTGTCGGTGGCATAGCCGCATCGCTGCAGGCCGTGCGCCCATCCTCGGTAATCGTATATGTCGAGGTCGAACAGGGATACGTAGTATTTTCGCTTGGCGAGGAACAGCGAATGGTCGACGTATGATTCCTCGACGGACGGGTACGTCCGGAAACATTCGTCTTTTGCGTCGTCGTCGTGATACATGCGCCCGCCGCGCCATTCGTCCTTGCATTTGATGCCGAAATGGTTGTTCCCCTGACGTGCGAGACGGCTGTTGCCTGCCGCCGATTCCAGAAGACCCTGCGCCAGCGTGATGCTTGCAGGTATCTTGTATGTTTTTTGCTGCTTGATAGCTAATATTTTATATTTTTCAATGTATGCTTCATATACCGGACTTTTTGTTTTCTTTTCGCCCTGCACATGGATGGCGCATGTCGCGAAGAAAAAACAGAAGAAGGAGAAACGTATATATTTGTTCATAATATTTTCTGTTCTAATATAAATTGCATGTCTGATTATGCTTCTAATCAGGTAGTATGCTTGTTTTTTTTAATTATTGATGTTTGAAAACGGCTGCAAATATAGGTTTTACAAATGAAAAATCCTTGAGAATGGGCATGAAAATGTGTCGGACAGGTGAAAAAAATGCGAAAAATCAAGTTTATAAGCTATATTTGCAGTGGTTAGTGATTAATGATTAGTGATTAATCAATGATTAGTGATTAGGGGTTGTCTAAAAATAACCATATGAAAAGCCGAGAGCCGTCATTGCGAGCGTAGCGAAGCAATCCAGGTGCAGGCGACGACCTGGATTGCTTCGGGATGCGCCCTCGCTGGTAACGGCGACTTTCATTTATTTTTAGACGAATCCTTAGTGATTAGTGGTTAATGGTTCGTCTTTGGGGCGGCTGAAATGATTTGGTTATGAAAGAATATAAAATGGAAATTACGGTTTGCGTGCTGAAAACGGAGGAGTTGTCGCCGGCGGATGCATGTTTGCGGGAGGCTGCCGTCCGGGCGGCGAAACGCGCTTATGCTCCCTATTCGCATTACAGCGTGGGTGCGGCGGCGCTGCTGGGCGACGGAACGGTCGTGGAGGGTAATAATCAGGAGAACGCCTCCTATCCGTCGGGACTGTGCGCGGAGCGTGTCGCGCTGTTTCACGCGGGCGCTTCCCGTCCGGCGATACCGGTGGTCGCCATGGCGGTCGTTGCCGTCCGGGACGGAGATGTGCAGAAACGGGTTTCACCCTGCGGCGCCTGCCGTCAGGTGCTGTTCGAAACGGAGCGGCGGCATGGCGGCAGACCTGTGCGAATCCTTATGTGCGGATGCGATGAGACGCTCGTCGTGTCTTCGGCCGGCGATTTGCTTCCCCTGCCTTTCGGCTTCTGAGCGGTTGAATGTTCATTCGCTTCTGCTCACTTTGCCGCTGCCGGCTATATTGGAATCGATATGCGGAGGGTTTCCTTTGTAGCGGACGTTTCCGAAGCCGGCAATGGTTGAGTGGAGAGAGCGGCTCACGCTTATTTCCACGCTTCCCGAGCCGGCTATTTCGCTTCGCATCTCTTCCGTCTGCAGTTCGAATGCCTGCAGTTTGCCGTTGCCGGTGATTTTGACGGATGCCGTTTCCGTCCGCCCTCCCAGGTTGATTTGTCCCGCTCCGGTTATGGCGGAGGTGATTTTTTTTCCGCTTATGCCGGATAGCGTTATTTCCCCGTTGCCGGTGATTTCCGCCTCAATCCGGTCGACCGTCACTCCGTTATTCAGCCGGATATGGTTGTGCCCGGCGGCTTTCAGCGTCAGCTCGTCGCCGTGCAGGGGCGTATCCGAGGCGAATGTGTGGTTGCCGGCAAGCAGGAGACTTTTCAGTGTTCCGGTGCGGACGGTTATCTCAAACCGTGTGGGAATGAACCGGTTTTTCTCGTATTCTTTCCGGGGCTTCAGGGTCAGGCCGGATTTTTCGGCGGTAAACTCGTACATCGAAAAAATGTTTTCGTCGACGGTTACCTTTATTTCCGGCTCCGTTTCCGACTGCGTGTAATGAATGTTCATCCCGCTTAGCCCCTCGAACCGTATGTGCGTGTAATCGCCGGCGGGAATGTCGCGCGTTACCATATTTCCGTTTCCTTTTGTTTTTTGCTGTATCAGGGAGCAGGAAAAACTGCCCGCGAGTATCAGCAGGATGCATGATGCGGCGAAAATGACTGTTTTTGTCTTCATGTGACAGGTGTGTTTAATTTAATACTGTTGTTTTATTCTGTTTTTCTTCCGGCAAAGGTAGTTGTTTCCGGCGACAAAACAAAAAAACAGTGGAGACGCGATGCATCGCGTCCCTGCGGCGACGGGGACGTTATCTCACATTCCCTGCTGGCGCGGGCTTGTAGCCCGTGTCGTTTTATATCGGACATGGATCGGCACGGACTGCAAGTCCACGCCAGCGGAGATTTTAAGATTTCGCATTTTTATTGGAAGGGGGTTGCTCGTGAATCCTTTTCTGCCTTTGAAAGTCTTCTTTTCTCCGGTTCCGGGAATGTCTCCGTTATACTGTTACATGCCGCGCGCGTCACCCTCCATGTTTCATAACCCGTATTTCCGCATTTTGTTGAACAGCGTCTTGCGGCTGACGTTAAGCGCTTCGGCAGTCAGTGTACGGTTGTAGTTGCAGCGTTTCAGCGTTTCGGCGATCAGGTTCTTTTCGACAGC
>JAIRYY010000285.1 GCA_031267485.1 Tannerella sp. | reverse complement strand
CGGACTTCGTTTTCTTCTATTTTGCGGTATTTTTCCTGAAAGCGAAGATTTTTGCGTTCCATTATTTCCGGGTCAAGTTCGAGCGATGTGATGACGTTGCGCGCCCGGCCGGCCGTTTTCCCGGTAGCCGCCCAGGGTGATTCGGCGAGTATTTCGGCCTCCGTTCTGCGGTTGCGGAAAGGCGGGAGGATGACTTTTTCCATTAGCTGTCCGATCATGCCGTCGGCCAGAATCATTGCCGGATTGAGGTATTTGAAGGCGAGGTCGAAACCGAGCGAGACGAAGTCGGCCATTTCCTGAACGGACGAGGGGGCGAGCGTGATGAGGCGGTAATCGCCGTGTCCGCCGCCTTTTACGGTTTGAAAGTAATCGGCCTGGCTCGGCTGTATGGTTCCGAGTCCCGGCCCGCCGCGCATCACGTTTACGATGAGGCAGGGCAGGTCTGCGCCTGCAATATACGAAATGCCTTCGAGCTTGAGGCTTATGCCGGGGCTTGAGGAGGAGGTCATCACCCGCTTTCCCGTGCCCGCGCCGCCGTAAACCATGTTGATGGCGGCGATTTCACTTTCGGCCTGAAGCACGACCATTCCCGTCGTTTCCCAGGGTTTTTCGGCTTCCAGCGTTTCCAGTATTTCGGACTGGGGCGTTATGGGATAGCCGAAATAGCCGTCCGCGCCATAACGGATAGCGGCATGTGCGATTGCCTCGTTGCCTTTCATTAATCTTACTTCTTCCATTTTCAAGTGTTGATTTTCTTTTTGTAAACAGTGAGACAGCCGTCGGGACATACCCATCCGCAATTTGCGCATCCGATACAGGCGTCGGGATTTTTGATGTACACGTAGTGGTATCCTTTGCTGTTTACTTCGCGGGGATGCAGTTCAAGCACATCGACCGCGCAGGCTACCACGCATAAGTTGCAGCCTTTGCAGCGTTCGGTGTTTACAACGACGGCTCCTTTTATTTTTGCCATATCCTCAATGTTTTCTTCATTTGTTTTTTTATTCAGGCCACAAAAGTACAAAAAAAGAAGGACGTGGAATATAAACGGTCAGACTTTTTCATGATGCGGGACTGTTTCCGGATATTATGTTGATACGTAACCTCCGTGAGGTTATTCCTGCCCGAAACAATATGGAACCGTTTTTTTAGCCGCACGATTCGTCGTAGAACCGTCAATAAATACGGTTCTATAACGAATCGTGTTGGTCATTTTGTTCAAATGATGGACAGGGCGGCGTATCCGGTTGAAAACCTCCGGCCAACCCCGTCATTGCGAGGCACGAAGCAATCCAGGCACAGGCGGCCGCCTGACAACCGTCCAGGCTGATACGGCCTGTGCCGGGATTGCTTCACTGCGTTCGCTGGTGACGGAACATGGAGTGTGTTACGGTTTGCCGGGTCACATCTGCCGCTTACCCACACACAATGTTATAGCGCCTTATTGATTATCGGTATATACATTCTGAAAGATATCGACATTTTCACATGATTCCAATCGTATTTCCGGTTTAGCGCCATCCGGCGATTGAATCAGGGAATTTTTTATCGTCAGACCGGCGACATCATCGGCAACAAACGCATGCCGTTCTTCCGTTCCGCCAACAAAAGAGAGTTTTATGCTGTCAAAAGTAATATTATTCACATGACGTATATAAAATCCGTAGGCCGGAAGCATGGTTCCGAACATTCGGTTTTCAGGATAGCTTTTTTCTGCTTCCGGTACTTCTACCTCTGTATCCGGCGCTTTACCGCCGGATTTCAATTTGAAACTGATATTGCTGATCTCCACATTTTCAACCTTAAGCCCGGGGACTCCGGTAATGGAGCTTGCAATAAGACTGACGGACGATGCCGTAATATTTTTTATAAGAATATCTTTCAAATAACTGTTATCGGAGACCTTTCGTTTCCCCAGTCGAATAAAAACGGGTGTCTGTACATCTTCCATGACAATATCCGAGATTGTGATGTCCTCCATAAAACCTCCATCTACTATTTCGAGGGCAATGCCTGATATTCCCGTAACGGGATCAGTTACTCCGGGGACTGTCTTTTCCCAAAAACGAAAAAGAGACTTGCTGCACCGGGATGCAGTGCAATCATGTACCTTTATGTTTCGAAAACCTCCGGCGCTCGCCGTTCCGAATTTAATGAAATTGCAGTTGGAAGACAATTTGCAATTTTTCACGGCGATATTTTCTACCACAAAGTCCGGGTCTTCGCTTTTAAAGCAAATGGCATCGTCGTCCGTATCAAGTATACAGTCGGAAACAGTGACATTTTTGCTTTCGATGTCAAATCCGTCATTATTCCAGTTAGCATGCCCATCCACGTCTACATGATGAATATCCACACCGTCGCAACGCACAAACCGAAAGGTCCAGAAACCGGAATTTTCCATCCTGACGCCGCTTACCTTTACGTTGTTGCAGTCGAACAGCTGGATGAGTGTCGGACGGTTGGGCGCATTGTTTTCCCGCGTGAAAGCATCGCCGTTGCCATTGATTACGCCTTCGCCCGTTATGGAAATATTGTCGGCATATTCGGCGAAAATCAAGGCTTTGCGCCGCCCGGTACCCGGATAGTCAGACTCGTTGCGGCTTCCTGAAATTATTGCACCCTTTTCCAGATTCAAACAAACGTTCTTCCGCAGAAATAGCGTTCCCGTCAGATATTCCCCGGCAGGCAGGGAAATGACTCCCCCGCCTTTCGCGGAACATTCATCTATCGCCCGTTGCAATGCTATTGTGTTTAATGTTTTTCCATCGCCTTCAATGCTGTTGTTTTTGTCGATGGCTTTGGTTTGCGAGCATGTAATCAGAATACCTGCAACAAAAACGGACAATAAAATTTTAACTGTACTTTCCATCCTGTATCAAAAATAACCGGGATTTTGTTCTTCCTCGTTCGTTCCTTTCGGACTGAGAGCGTCAATGTATGTTTGCGGGATTGGTCTTAATTTGTGATAATCCCTGATATTCGGAGCTGCATCCGGATTGTTTTTTACGACATATTCGACCAGTTTTTCGCAGCGTACCAAATCTTCCCAGCGTATATACTCGCCGAACAATTCACGTCCTCTTTCATCGAGTATGAAATCAACGAAATTATTTTTTAAATTTTCCGCTGTTACTTCCAACTCCGGAAATGTGGAATGAGTGTCATCCATCTCTCCGCCCTCTTCGACCCAATATTGGGGCATTTTCTTTTCTCCCTCTTTCCAGGCAGCCCTTTTGCGCAGTTCATTG
>JAIRYY010000272.1 GCA_031267485.1 Tannerella sp. | reverse complement strand
CCATTTTGCCGGATACCGATTGGCACGGGCTTGTAGCCCGCGCCAGCGATGTAGAGACGCGCTTTATCGCGTCTTCCCCGTAACCAGCGAGGAGGAACGACGAAGCAATCGCCGCGTGCACGCAGTAGAGACGGGGCGCGCCCCGTCTCTACGTTCCTTACAATGACGACAGGGGATTCGGCTTATATCGAACTCACCCCAGATAGACGGGGTTGGTTGGTCACAGACTTCCGCCGGTCTGAAATATTGTATTGGTCAGGATATACGTAGTCGAGGGTCAATGCACAAAATTATCTCTTATTTTACAGTTTCTCCAATTTTGTAAGCCGTTCGTTGAAATGACTGTATTTCCCCGGACTTTTCTTTAGAAAAGATACATGAAGACACTTTCGATGCGGTGATTCGTAACGTCGTGCGTATCGACGACTTTTCCGTAAGGGAGGCTCGTTGTACCATACCATGCTGTCGCCAGGGTGTAGCCGATTCCGACAAACCAGTGAGGCAGCGAATAGCGCAGGGAGACACTTAGATTGGTAAACCGGTCGATATTCAGCCCGGAGCCGTATAGCTTGTCGGCGCTTGCAAGAACTTCCGGCGTGCCGAGATTTTTCGTATATCCGGCAAAAAGGCCGGCCTGATATTTTTTTCCGCAGACGACGTTCAGCCATGATGTGGAATGGCGGAAAGGCGTGTACTGCTGTTCTCCCGTGCGAGAGTCAATGCTGGTGACGCCAAAACCGCCCAGCATTGCGGTATGAGTCTGATTGGACGCAAGCAGGGTCTTTCCCGATACTTGCAGTTTCTCGCCGGTATATCCGGCATGAAGGTCGTAAGAGAATGAGGTCACGCGCTCGTTTACGCGGAACATTTGGCCCTTGTCTTCCTGAATAACGCCGAGGCGCGGTTTGAGCGACAGCATGTCGATGCCTGCGCCGGCAATGAATCGTCCTTTTTTGTAGTCCGCCCCCAGATACAGTTCGGGGAGTACGCCGTCTTTAAGGTACTGTTCGCTTTTGCCGTTGAACCCGGCGGAGGTATATATCAACTGGTAGATTGCGGCGGTGGTAAGCGTCAGGGCGTTTTTCCGGAACTGATACCTTATCTGCGGACTGCGGTTGAAAGGCTGGAAGGGCGCTCCGGTAGCCAGGTTCAGCACGTCGGGCACGACTTCGCCGAACAGCGGGTGCCACGTCTGACCCAGCAGCAGGGACGAACCGCCGTCCCAGTCCAGTTTCACGTAGGCGCGTCGCAGGCGCAGCATGAAATTTATATCCGTCGTTCCGCCGAAATCGGATTCTATATTCGCGGATGTTTTTGCAGAGCCTATGTCGGGGCCTTTCATGTTCAGTCCCAAACGGGTCGTAAAGGAATAAAGGCTGCTGCTCGGAGTGGCGTAAAGGTCTTTCCCGTCCGTATCATAGAGCACGTCTCTCGGATAAAGATAAAAAAGCCCGTCCACGACCTCAACATTGCTTCTTGAGTTATAGTAAAGGTCTCCTCTCACAAAGCCGTAAAAACTGTAATCGAAATTTTTTTTCTGAGCGCCGGCGCTATAAAATATTACGGCACAAAAGACAAAGAGAATAATTTTCTTCATATAAATTCAGTATATTTAATGTAAAATTTGCGCAAAGGTAAGTTTTTTTCATATATTTGCAAACAATTGAAAGATATATATATATTCGGGGCGTATGAGTTTTAAAATACTAATTGCTACTGTCGTTCAAGTCCAAATCTAAAGAATCTAAATAGTCTAATAGTCAAAATAAAAAACAATGGAAACAAAGAATCGTATTTCAAGGAAAGAATTTCTGAAAAGAACATCTCTTGGCGTTTGCGCCCTGTCATTGGGATTACCGGCATTGGCCGGAGAAAACACCGGTATTGCGAATGAAAACCGCTGGCGATTGTCGTGGCAACCGGAAAGACCCCGTCGTCTTGGCGCAATAACTCACGAACTGGCGCAAAAAGGTCTGTCGGGCGAGTTTGGGCGCAGTCTTGTAAAGGCTGACTGGAATGTCCCCGAATTGCAGGACGCATCCTTGCCGGCATCCCGTAAGTATGCTTTGGCGGCGATGAGCGTCGCACGAAATGCGCCTCTCAGGATATTGCCGGGAGAATTGATCGTCGGGGCGGCCACACTGCTGGAAGCTGCCTGTCACGTTACGCCGCTGTTGAACATTGGCTCGACGAGCCACACGACCATAGGTTTTGAGAAAGTCCTCAAGACGGGATACAGGGGATTGCGCTCTGAAATTAACGGGCGATTGGAGCGGGGCGGTTTGGACAACCACGGCGTGGATTTGTTGCAGTCGATGTTGAAAACGCTTGAAGCAGCTGCGGTATGGCAGAATCGCAATATCGAACTGCTCGGAAAGCAAATGGCAGAGGCGACGGCGGAAGAAGGCGAATCCCTGCAAGCGTTGATTGATACGCTTGAACGCGTCCCGGAGAATGAACCCGAAAATTTTCGCCAGGCGGTACAGGCGCTTTGGTCTATGTATGCCTTCCAGCGGCTGATGGGAAACTGGTCGGGCATCGGACGCATTGACCGGATGCTTTATCCGTACCTGGAAAAAGATTTGAAAAACGGCAGGATAACACTGGACGAAGCGCGTGAATTAATCGCTCATTTCTGGATAAAGGGAACGGAATGGATAGGCGCGGCCCCGAACCCTACCGGCGATGCACAGTTTTACCAGAATGTCATTCTGGGCGGGACGGACAAAAACGGGAAGGAGGTAACCAACGACGTCACCTATCTCGTGCTTGACGTCATAGAAGAATTGCATATCGCCGATTATCCGGTAGCCGTGCGCATTAACCGGCGTACGCCCGAAAAGTTGTTGAGGAAAATAGCCGGAGTCCAGCGTTTTGGCGGGGGCATCGTATCGGTATACAATGAAGACGTTGTCATCGAGGGATTAATAAAATTCGGTTATCCGCAGGAGGAAGCCCGCGAATTTACCAATGACGGTTGCTGGGAAGCAATTATTCCGGGGAAAACGGCATTCACATACTGGCCCTTTGATATGATGCAATCCCTCTTCCGTGCATTGAAACTTGACGGCGAGGAGGCAACCGCACCGGGATATGCCGATTTTGAATCCTTGTACGGGGCGTTCGTGTCGGAGCTTGACGGGGAGATAACCGGTATGCAGAACAGGATAGATACCTTTTACAACGACCATGACAATACGACCCCGCTGGTTTCGATGTTTGTCGAAGGATGCGTGGAAAAAGGGAAAGGTTATTACGAACGCGGGCCGAAATATTCGGTGCAGGGGATTCACGCGGGAGGCGTGACGGATGTGGCAAACAGCCTGCTGGTTCTCAAAAAAATGGTATACGAAGAACGGTGCATCGGATTGGACGATTTCGTTGAAATACTGCGTAACAACTGGGATATGAACGAAGGCATGCGCCGTTTGATACGCAATCGCTTCACGTTCTATGGAAATGACGAGAGGGAAAGCGATGCGATGATGTGCAGGGTTTTCGACGATTATACCGCTCTCGTCGCCGGGGTAAAGGAACGGAACGGCGTTTTGCGTCCCTGCGGAATCAGCACCTTCGGCAGGGAAGTAGACTGGAGGATGATGCGGAAGGCGAATCCTTCAGGAGGAAAAACCGGCGACATTCTTGCGACAAACTGCTCGCCCTCTCCGGGGACGGACAAAAAAGGCCCGACGGCGGTATTGAATTCGTACTGCAGGATGAATTTCACGAAATGCTGCAACGGAGCCACGGTCGAGTTGAAAATCCTGCCCGAATCGGTGCGCGGGGAAAACGGGATTAAAGCATTGGTTGCGCTGACAAAGGTATTCGGCGAGAAAGGGGGATTTTACATGCACGTCGACGTTGTAGACACGGCTACATTGATTGATGCGCAGATGCATCCGGAAAAATATCCGAATCTGCCGGTACGCGTTGCGGGCTGGTCGGCAAGATTTAATACGCTGTGCAGGGAATGGCAGGATATGATTATTCAACGGACGCAGCAGACCGTGGTGTGACAAAACAGGCAAGAGGGCGCATTTTTGACATACAGCATTTCTGCACGCACGACGGACCGGGCATTCGCACGACGGTTTTCCTGAAAGGCTGTCCGTTGCGTTGCCGCTGGTGTCATAATCCCGAATCCCGACATGCGGAAACGGAATTGTTGTTCCACAAGATGCGATGCGTTAATTGCGGCGAGTGCGCAAAAGCATGTCCATGGCATGATGCGCACCGCATACTTGCCGACGGCAAATTAAGGAACGCATATTGCCGGGATTGTTTGCTTTGTGTCGATGCCTGCATGTATGGAGCGCTGGAAGCCGTCGGGAGGGAATACTCCGTTGACGAGGTTGTCGAAGAAGTCTTGCGCGACAAGGCATACTATATTCATTCCAACGGCGGTATTACTCTTTCGGGAGGCGAAGTATTAATGCAGCCCGAATTTTCAGCGGCATTATTAAAGACGGCCAAAGGGAATGAAATTCATACCGCCGTTGAAACTTCGGGCTTCGGGCGTAAGGAGGATTTGCTTTCATTGTTGCCTCATACCGATTTGTTGCTTTGGGATATAAAGATGCTGGACGAAACGCTTCACCGTAAACTCACCGGCGTTGCGCTATCTGCGATACTGGACAACCTGAAAACGGCATCGGCCTCGGAAACAGGTATCATATTGCGTATCTTGTTTATTCCCGATTTTCATTATAACGAAACATACGTGCAGACGCTGGCTAACCTGGTTGATTCTTTAAAAATATCGGGAGTGGAAGTCATACCATATCATCGCATGGGCATATCCAAACTTGAAAAACTCGGATTGAAAAACACCGGCTCTTCCTACCGGGAACCCTCTCACGCCGAAATTCAGGATTTTGAACAGCGTATTTTACGGAAAATCGAAAGCGTAAAGAGTAAAGAGACCACGATGAAAAGCAATGCACATAACCATGCCATGTGAAGTATAAATTGTTTATAATTGATGTTTTGCTTGTATCTTAGTAACCTGAGTTCGACCTAAGAATTACAGTCTGAAGATGGACGGTCGTTTGCCCGGCGGGCATTCATAATAGAACGATGAACGAATCTAACTATGAACGATGAACGATGAACGA
>JAIRYY010000250.1 GCA_031267485.1 Tannerella sp. | reverse complement strand
CAAACAGCGGATTTACCGGCCAGCTGTCGCTGAACAACTCCTTCACCCTGCCGAACGGATTTTCCGCCGAACTGTCGGGATTCTACATTTCCCGCCAGAAGCAGGGATACTTCGTGCTCGAACAGCTGGGCAGTGTATCGGCCGGAATCCGCAAGTCGCTTCTGGACAACAAACTGATGATATCGCTCAATGCGAACGACATATTCCATACCATGACCGAAAAACTTTCCGTGCAGTATGACAGTGTAAACTACAAACTCGTGGGCAAACGCGACAGCCGCCGGGTATCGCTCAGCATCCGTTACAATTTCGGTTCGCAGACCGTAAAGGCATCGCGCAGCCGCAGTTCGGGCATCGAGGACGAGGCCGGACGCGCAAGATAGTTCTTTAGTGATTAGTGATTAGTAATTGGTAGGGGCGCCCCTTGCGGGCGCCCGCAATAATAAGTAATTAAACAATTTTTAAAAAAACATTTTATGAAAAAGTTAGCAATTATTTTAAGTGTATTCCTGATTGCAGGAAGTGTCGGGGCGGAAGAACCGGGTTCCCGCAGTTTTGTAAAGCAATATTCCGGACAGGAGGGATATTCGGTGGTAACGATAAAAAAAACAGCCTTGAAACTGCTGTCTATGGTCGCCAGAGCCGGTGGCACGCCGAAGGAAGAAATGGCGATTTTTTCCAGGATAGACGACATACAGGTGCTGTCGTGCCCGGCGAGGAAAGATAAGGCCGACGCGTTCGAGGGGGCGCTTCTCGGCTTTTGCGAAACAAACGGTTATGAATCGCTCCTCCAAAGTGAGGAATCCGGCGAAGTCGTGCAAATCTACTGTGCGCTCAAAGAGGATGCTATCACCAGCTTCATGATATGGAGCAGGAAGGGCGACATGGTCGAGACCGTATTCCTGAATGGACGTTTCACCGCCGAAGACATGAAGAAGATGATGGACAAAAAGGGCAAAAACTTCGGATGGTGAAACGTAAAACGCCCCATCCGTTTGAGGTATGGGGCTGTCTCGAAAGCCGCATCCTGTCGTCATTGCGAGGAGGAACGACGAAGCAATCCAGGCGCATACGGCAATGACGGTGGTCGTCGCCTGTGCCTGGATTGCTTCACTTCGTTCGCAATGACGGAACAGGGCTTTTGAGACACTCCCGTACTGTCTGTTATGCTACGGGCGGGAATGTGCCGGCTATAAGGATTGAAACGACGAGTGCAAGGATTGCGTACATTTCGGGGAAGACGGCCATCACCATTGTCGATGCGAAAACGTTATGTCCTGCGGAAATAGCGGTAATACCGTTGGCGCAGACGTCGCCCTGGCGATAAGCGGAGATCATGCCGGCAAATCCCATTAACAGTCCGGCGCCAAAGATGCCGGCGGCGACATACAGCGAAATGTCGTTGACTAAATACTGCTGCATGACCATATATGCCACAAATCCATAAAGACCCTGCGAACTCGGTATGGCGCACAGTCCGATGAACAGTCCTAATTTTTCAGGCGTCTTCTTCATCGCCCCGATAACCGCGTTTCCGCAAATCGTCAACCCCCATGCACTGCCGATACCACTAAGTCCTACCATCAATGCAATTCCTACATAAGCTAATACAATTGGTTCCATAATTTTCTGATTTTAATGTTATTATTTTTGTTTTTATAATCACTCGGAAAGCCTATGATTTCTTAAAAGGCTTATAATCGTTACCTCCGCCTTCAAATTCGGAGTTTTTATAATATTCCACATACACAAGACGCAGGGGGTGCACGAGCGAACCTATCATGCTCAGGCCGATGTTCAGCGCATGCCCGACGAGCAGGATAAGCAGCATCGGCAACCACCGTACGAACGGATTGATGGAGGCCGTCATGTCAATGGCTATCGTATTGAATACGCCGCCAAGCAAACCGCCGGTCAGTCCGATGGCATACAGGCGGATGTACGACAGTACGTCCCCGACAAGCCCCGACGCCGTATTGTAGGTAGCCCACAAGCCCGAACCGAAATTCAGGAATACATTTTTTCCGGGCGTATTGTAGAGGAACGCGACCAGGGCGGACAGGGCGGCAATCCCGTACAGGATGTGGCGTACCGTCGGCGACAGCGTCACGTTCATCATGGGCAGCGCCAGTATGCCGGCGAACGCGAGGATGAGGAATATCCAGGCAAAGGCGGACAGGCTATGCTTCATTCCCCGCTGCGCTTTTATCTTGCAGGCGGCGACAAACTTGCCGAACATGACATGGAAGAATCCTATCATGATGGATATAATCATCAGGCTGTCGCTCGATACGAAATATTTTTTCAGCGACGAGAAATATTCGATGTTTACCAGCGAGACGCCAAAGAACGAACCTGTTACGATTCCTACGGCGAGCGTTGCCACGCCGAAACATTGCAGCAGCGACAATATCGGCCGCATGCCGGCGCCGGCTTTGCGCTTGAGATATCCCGTGATAAGAATCAGCAGCAAACCGTAACCGCCGTCGCACAGACACATACCGAAGAACAGCATGAAGAACGGCGCGAACAGGGGCGTCGAGTCAAACTCGTGATAATTCGGCAGCGAATACAGTTTTGTGACCGGTTCGAACAGTCGGGCTATCCGGTTGTTTTTAAGTTTGACGGGGATATCGTCCTCGTCCGTTATCTCCTGCTTCAGGCAGAAATAACCGGCGTCGGCAAGCGATGTTTCCATTTCTGCCGTCCTGTCGACGGGAATCCATCCTTCGAGAAACATCAGTTTGTCGTCAGCCCTACTGTCGGTCTGCACCAGCACGTTATTCCATGCCGTCTCGTTCTCTATGTCCGTTTTCACGCCTTTCAGCGAATCGTAATGATTCCGGGCAATATCGAGCAGTTCGGCTTCCAGCGTTTCCGCATATTTTTGCCCGGCTTCCAGCTCCGCCATGATATGCCTGTAATCCTTAAGCGGCATTTTTGCCCGGTCGGCGTCAATCGACGGGGCTGCGCCGGACGGCGTTATGGCGATGAAGTGAACGGCGGATTGCGTTCTGTTGATGACGAAAATGTCACAGTCGCGCTCCCAGGCCTCGTCGTAATGCGATTCGGGACAGGTGAAGAACGTCGCCGCATATCCGGCTTCACGCAGTTTTTCGAGCGTGTCGTAGCTGAAATCGCCCCATGCCGATATGGCGTCGCGCTCTTTTTCAGCCAACAGCATGGATGCCCTGTTTTTATCCAGCCTGTCGCGCAGTTCTTCGACCTGGCCGAGCAATTTCCCGCTCTCTGCGGGGGACAGCCGTTTTTTGTCCGGCGCCGGTTCCGTTGCGGCCGTCTGCCGGGCATCGTCTACTTTCGTTTTCGCTTTCAGCAGACCGTCCAGATATTCAAGCTGCACCGTCACGCGCCTGTTTTCAGCCGTCAGCTTCACGATGACGTCGTGGCCTGCTGTCGGTTTGGTTTCTTTCACGTGCACGACTCCCAGCGAACGCAAGCGTTCCAGAAAGGCGTCGTATTCCTTATGATACACCAGAAAGGCGTATTTGTCCATTTTTACAATCATGGTTCGACCTCCTCTTTTTTGCGTTTCTCCTGATTGGCGCGCATGATTTTCTGGGATGATTTCGAGAGGCTCTCCTCATCTTCCATAAACCGTTTTATTTTAAGTATCGCGTCCTTGTAACCCGGTATCTGAACTTTTTCGAACAGATTCAGTTTTTGTGTGGTTTTGCGGCGCGCACGTTCGAGCATGTTCATTTTCAGTCCTGTAAATTCCGTTTCAATTCCCGTTTTGGCCAAAGTCTTCAGGACTGTTATGCCGTCAATGAACCACAAAGGCCGGTTGAACAGGCTGAAAGGTTTTACGGAAAACGTTATGTCGTCGAGCACGGGCGTCACTACTCCCGCTATTTTCCTCGATGACAGGGCGACATTTTCGACCGCAATAAGCGCGGGGTCAAATTCGCTCCACAGCGCCGACATCGACTCGTAACTCCGTATGTCCCTCTCCAGCTTATCCTCAAGCGCCTTCATTTCATCTTTTGTCCGCTTCACTTCAAGGCGCAGCGCGTTCTCCTTGCTTTTGATCGTAGGCAGGGCGCGCTCCCTTATCTTAAGCTGCTTTTCCAGCCCCTGAAGCGAAGTCTTGTTATATTGAAATGTAATGGCCATTTTTTTTTAGTGATTAGTGTAATTTAGTGATTAGTGTAATTTAATGATTAGTGAATTAGTGATTAATGATTAGTGTAATTTAGTGATTAGT
>JAIRYY010000196.1 GCA_031267485.1 Tannerella sp. | reverse complement strand
ACGGAGACGAATGTAAAAACGAAGATATTCCGCATCCGTAAAAAATTACTGGTACTGATAAAAGCAATGGAGGAAAAATAAATTGAGACCAAACGAAAAAGACGTCATGAACTCCGGAGAAGACGCCATCATCGCCGGTGATGATGACGGCATGGGCGGCAAACCCGTATCGGCGGGACGGACTTGCACGTCATCCTTCCGTTTCGGCGAAGACGGGGTTGGAGAAAACTCAGGTTAACAGGGAGATTTACCGGGCGGTCAATCCGTTATATCCGGTTATCATCCTGTCCGGCGCATCCTTTGCCGGACGGGGAAAACTTACGACGCGGCATTGCATAATTGTTAAAACATTCACTTGTGCCTCTTCCCGATATGGCGGCGGATGGTTGAATCCATAATCAGGAGGAACAGCGCGAGTGTGCCGACGTATGCGCTGACGGTGAACGACTGCGATTTCAGGAGGCTGAAGTCGGGACGGGGGAATGAATTTATGTGCAGCGCCAGCGCCCGGACATCAACCGTTATTCCCATGCGGTAAAGGATAAAGACAAGGACGGCGGCCATCGCGACGGCGCCGGAGACGTATCCCAGGATTTCCAGTCGCCGGTTTCTTCTTTCGCGCCGTATCGCTTCTTTGCGAACCCGGCGCATAACGTTCGCGTTAAAATCCGGCGGCAACCGTTCGTCCGGCATCCCGGAAAACAGTTCGCGCATGACGTCTTTTTCGTTTGGTCTCAATTTATTTTTCCTCCATTGCTTTTATCAGTACCAGTAATTTTTTACGGATGCGGAATATCTTCGTTTTTACATTCGTCTCCGTTAATCCCGTAATTCGGGCAATCTCTTCCATCGACCGGCTGTCCTTGTAGAAAAGCATAATCATAGCCCGTTCTTCGGGCGTCAACTGTTCCAGGGCGCGATTCAGACAGGCAATGCGCCCGTCCGTGTCCGCCGTTCCGAACGCCGTTTCGTCCGTTTCGTCCGGGACGCCGGACAGCAGGTTTTCGTCCACCGGTATAAAGTCCGGGCCTTTCCTGCGTACCGCCGAAACAGCCATGTTGTAGGCTATCCGGTAAATCCATGTGGAAAAACTGCTGTCTCCGCGAAATGAGGAAAGCGAACGGAACGCTTTCACGAACACATCCTGCGTCAGCTCTTCCGCATCTTCGCGGTTGCCGACAATCTTGACGGTCAGCGAAAAAATCCGTGCGCCGTACCGTTCCAGTATCGGCGCAAAACAGCCGGTTTCTCCTGACCGTATTTTCTCTACATAATAATTGTCGGTATGTCTTTCCATGCTACGGTATAGACGCACCCCCTCTGAAAAGGTTACAGCCGCCCGGCTGCAAAAATAACCGGAAAAAATCGCCGGCAGGGTGTAACCTTTCGGAAAATGAACGTCAAAAGGTCGATGTGAAAATTATTATTAACTCTAAAACATTACAATTATGGATTTTATTACAGCTCCGCTCGTTACGGGCATCGTTTTTTACTTTACCTACATGGTGTTTGAACTGTTTACGCGCAGAAAGGAACGGATGGCGCTCATTGAAAAAATGGGACAGAACCTGACGCCGCCGGACCCTTCCGTCCTGAAAAGTCAGCTTCAGTCCCTGCTCCCCTCCTTTCCGGCGAAGTCGTTTTCCGGACTGCGAGCCGGCTGCCTGCTTGTCGGACTTGGACTCGGACTGTTTGTCGGCCTGTTTACATGCATCTATCTGAAACACTCGGACATGGATATTGGCGAATATCGCTGGGAGAGAGACATGTATTTCTCCGTCACCTACAGCGCGTCGCTGCTGTTTTTCGGAGGTTTGGGACTGCTTGTCTCCTTCATCATCGAAAACAGAGCCGCACGCAGGGACGGGAAGTAAAGCCTACCGGTTCTGTTCGAGGTACCCGTGAATATCTCCGGTCGAGACATCCTTGAGTATTACTTTTTTATCCCGGTCGAGCAAATACAGCGTGGGTATCGCTTTCAAATCGTATATTTCGCTGTTTTTTACGGTCAGCGCTCCGTCATGCGCATTTATCCACGACGGCGGAATATCTTTCTGATGCTGTTTCCACTCCTCAAGATTTTCATCGGGATAGACGGCCAGCACTTTCAGGCTTCCGGATTCCACGGCTGCGGCGACGGCCGTGGAATTTTTCAGCATTTCCGCCGTGCGCTGACATTCCACGCAACCGGGATTGTAAAACATCAGCAGCAGGTATTTCGCCGGAATGTCGTACAGATTGCCCGTTTTGCCGGAAGCCATTGTATAGGTGAAATTTCCCGCCTTCGAACCCGGCCGGTTGCGGTATGCAAGTTCCAGCAGATGCCGTGGACGGACTTTCTGAATATCCGTCACTTTCTGTGATTCCACAACGTGTTCAAGGAACGGTATGTAATATTCGTCGTTGCGCATCGGCGAATTGGGGTTGTAAAGATAGTGCTCCGCTTTCGAGTGAAAATAGTTGTACATCACATTTTCGACTTCGGCGGAAGTGAGCAGTTTCTTCACGCCGTCCGAAATCTTACCGTGCGAGGAGGTGTGCGGGAATAGCGCGATGAAATCCACGAAAGCCTGTTCCGTAATATCCGGGGCATGGCAATACATCGTGTCGCTGAAATCAAACTTATCCCAGAAATGTGCGACGATGTAGTCCGCCCGTTCCTGCGGGGCGGTCACCATCGCGGGCGGCACGGCGCGTTCAAAATTTCCGGGCATGGCGGCGGCGGGAGCCTGCGCTTCGTCCGCCTTTTTGTCTCCATTTTTTGGAGTACACCCTGTGGCGCTTATCGCCAGAATCCAAAAAAACAAAAATCCAAAAATCTCTTTCATAACATGCGAATATTTAAAATTGTCAATTACCGGAAAAAACAGATGGAAGACACGAGTCCCAGAACGGCCAGTACGATGATAACCGACCCGACAATCCTGTTCATGAGCTTCAGTCCCCTGATGTTAAACCATCGCCGGAGCAAAGATACGACAAAAGTAATAAAAAGCCACCATAAAACCGCGCCGGCAAACACGCCTATCAGGCCGGAAATCGTCATCCGCACCGAATGTTCCGGCAGAACGAAGCCGAAACGCGCATACAGCCCGATGAAAAGGAACACAATCAGCACATTGCTGAACGTAAGAAAAAACGCCGTCATCAAATCCTGCACCGGCGTCTGCTTCTGTTCCCGGTTCCGCTGCAGGCCCTTGACCGGATTGTTCCGGAAAATATAATATCCGAAGATTGCCATGACGATACTCCCGAATATCTGCAGCGGACGCTGGTGCGCCTCGACAAAGTTCACGACCAGTCCCATAAACAGGCCGGTAATCGCCGCATAAATCAAATCCGAAAGCGCGGCGCCCATGCCGGAAACGAAACCTGACCACCGCCCTTTCGACAGCGTGCGCTGCATGCACAGCATCCCGATAGGCCCCATGGGTGATGAGACTAATACACCGATAATTATTCCCGTATTAAACAGTTCAAGCATCACTTACCTCTATACCTGCAACGTCAGTTTCAATGCATCCATGGATTTTTTCGTTTTCGCACGCGCGTCTTCGACTGTTTCACCCCGTGCAAGCAGCACGCCCATGCGGCGATGGCCGTGAACTTCCGGTTTCCCGAAAAGGCGAATCTGAGTGCCCGGCTGCGAAAGGACTTCGTCGAGATTGCCGAACACGAGGTTCGACGAATCGCCTTCCACAACAATCGCGCGCGAAGCCGAAGGGCCGCGGAAGGCAATGTCGGGTATCGGCAGCCCCAGCACGGCGCGGGCATGAAGCGCAAACTGCGACAGGTCCTGCGATATCATCGTAACCATGCCGGTATCGTGCGGCCGAGGAGATATTTCGCTGAATATCACATCGTCGCCGCATACAAACAGCTCGACGCCAAAGATGCCCCGTCCGCCCAGCGCATCCGTTATCCGGAGCGCCATGTCGCGGGCTTTCGCTTTTGCTGCCGGCGACATCGCCTGCGGCTGCCACGATTCGCGGTAATCGCCGTCAATCTGAATATGCCCCACCGGCTCCAGGAATGAAGTCCCGCCGACGTGACGAACCGTAAGCTGCGTTATCTCGTAATCAAAATGAACAAAACCCTCCACGATGACCTTGCCCGCGCCGGCGCGTCCGCCCTCCTGGGCGCAGGCCCATGCGCCGGTCACGTCCTCTTCGCTGCGGACAACGCTCTGCCCGTGTCCCGATGAACTCATAATCGGCTTGACGACACAGGGGATGCCGATAGCCCCGACCGCTTCGCGAAATTCATCCTCCGTTGCGGCAAAACGGTAGGGCGAAGTCGGCAGTCCCAGTTCCTCGGCGGCAAGACGCCGTATCCCCTCGCGGTTCATCGTAAGGAACGTCGCCCGGGCTGTCGGTATCACATGATAACCTTCTTTCTCCAGCTCCAGCAGGGTCTTTGTGGCAATAGCCTCCACTTCGGGAATGATATAATCGGGCTTTTCCCTCTCAATAATCTCACGCAGCCTTGCGCCGTCGAGCATCGACAGCACGTACGAACGGTGAGCGACCTGCATGGCCGGCGCATTTTCATATTTATCCAGGGCCACAACCTCGACTCCATACCGTTGCAGCTCAATTACCAATTCTTTCCCCAACTCACCGGAGCCACACAGTACGACTTTTTTAGCCGTCTGCGTGAGTGGAGTTCCTATTTCAATCATATTTCTTCACTTTATAATGCGGTGCAAATTTATGACTTAATCCGAACGGATGCAAATTTAGACGGGTGATTATCAATTTTTATACTTAAAAACCTGAAAACTGCGACGGTGCGGCGATGCGGAAATAAAAATAAACAGGTTTATTTTGTATTGCACCCGGCTTGCACTATCTTTGCATGTCTTTGCACAATAATAGCGGACATAATAAGGAACATTAACCCAATAAAACATATATGATTCAGTTTTTTCAATCTCCCTCGAAAACAGTATTGGCTGTGGAAACGGCACAGGAATTGAGCCTTGTTGATACGGACAAACTGGTATGGCTGTCCGGCGGAGCGAAACCGGTTAAAACAAAAACGCTAAAGGGCTGGTTTGTCGGGCCGCGGCGCGAAATGATTACGCCCTGGAGTACGAATGCCGTCGAGATAACGCAGAACATGGGCATCGGGGGTATCTCCCGCATCGAAGAGTATTTTTCCGTTTCCTCCGGCGATGCGGAACGCGACCCGATGCTTCAACGCATTTATGATGGCCTGAATCAGGACATTTTCACCGTCGGCAAAAAGCCGGATTCGATTATCCATATTGACGACATTGGCTCGTACAACAGGGAAGAAGGCCTGGCGTTGAGCGACGATGAGGTGGAATACCTGAACGACGTGAGCAGAAAACTGCGTCGCAGGCTGACCGACAGCGAGGTGTTCGGCTTCTCGCAGGTGAACTCCGAGCATTGCCGCCACAAGATTTTCAACGGGATATTCGTCATTGACGGGAAAGAAATGGAGAGTTCGCTCTTTGCCATGATAAAAAGGACGTCCACCGTCAATCCGAACAGACTCGTGTCGGCATATAAGGATAATGTGGCGTTCAATGACGGGCCGTCTATCGAACAGTTTGCGCCGCTGTCCGGCGACAAACCGGATTTTTACGCGACCAAAAGGATTCGGACGGTTCTTTCCCTCAAAGCCGAGACGCACAATTTCCCGACCACCGTGGAGCCGTTCAACGGCGCGGCTACCGGGACGGGCGGGGAGATACGCGACCGCCTCGGAGGTGGAAAGGCGTCCCTGCCGGTCGCCGGAACGGCCGTCTACATGACCTCCTATCCGCGCACGGAGGACGGACGCCCGTGGGAAAGTATGCTTGACCCGCGCAAATGGCTCTACCAGACGCCGGAGCAAATACTTGTCAAGGCCTCAAACGGCGCGTCCACTTTCGGGAATCATTTCGGACAGCCTCTTATCTGCGGTTCCCTCCTCACGTTCGAGCACGCGGAAAACAGCCGCAAGTTCGCCTACGACAAGGTCATCATGCTTGCCGGAGGCGTGGGGTATGCCAACAGGCGCGACGCGCTGAAGGGGAAAGCCCGACCGCATGAGAAAATCGTCATCCTCGGGGGCGACAATTACCGCATCGGAATGGGCGGAGGCGCCGTGTCGTCCGTCAACACCGGACAGTATGCGAGCGGCATCGAGCTGAACGCCGTCCAGCGCGCCAATCCCGAAATGCAGAAGCGCGCGGCGAATGTCATACGGAGCATTGCGGAATCGGACAGCAACCCGGTCATTTCCATACACGACCATGGCGCGGGAGGACATCTCAACTGCCTTTCCGAACTCGTGGAATCAACAGGCGGACATATCGACATGTCCGGACTGCCGGTTGGCGATTCTACCCTCTCGGCAAAAGAAATAATCGGCAACGAAAGTCAGGAACGCATGGGATTGCTTGTCAGGGAAAAGGATGTCGAACGCATCCGCCGCATCGCCGAACGGGAACGTTCGCCGATGTATGTCGTCGGCGAAACGACCGGCGACATGAATTTTGTCTTCGAACAGAAAGACGGGGAAAAACCGATTGACATCAAACTCGAATACATGTTCGGCAAACCGCCTCGCACGGTTATGACGGACAGCACGGTAAAAGAGAAATATTCGCCGGTGAGCTACCGGGCGGCGGAATTGCATGATTACCTCGAAAAGACGCTTCAGCTTGAGGCGGTGGCCTGCAAGGACTGGCTGACAAACAAGGTCGACCGTTCGGTAACGGGCCGGATTGCACGCCAGCAGTGCCAGGGCAGGCTGCAGCTGCCGCTGAGCGACCTTGGCGCCGTTGCGCTCGATTATCGCGGCAGGGCGGGAATCGCCACTTCGATAGGACACGCGCCGCAGGTGGCGCTGATTGACCCGGAAGCCGGGTCGGTCATGTCCATTGCCGAAGCGTTGACAAACATTGTATTCGCCCCGTTCGCCGAACAGCTGAAAAGCGTCTCCCTGAGCGCCAACTGGATGTGGCCCTGCCGCAATGAGGGCGAGGATGCCCGCCTGTACAAAGCCGTCAGGGCGGCGTCCGATTTCGCCTGCGAACTCGGAATCAATATCCCCACCGGCAAAGATTCCCTGTCGATGACGCAGACGTACGGCGACGACCGGGTACTTTCACCCGGAACCGTTATCATCTCCGCGGCAGGCGAAGTGAGCGACATCCGCGGAATCGTCTCTCCCGTACTGTCGAACGACAAACATACATATATATATTATGTAGACTTTTCGTTCGATACGTTTAAGCTCGGCGGCTCCGCTTTCGCCCAGGCGCTTGGCAAAATAGGCTCGGAAGCGCCGACCGTGAAGGATGCCGCCTATTTCCGCGATGCGTTCAATGCCATACAGGATGCCATCGGCAAAGACCTGATACTTGCCGGGCACGACCTGTCTGCCGGGGGCATGATTGTAGCCCTGCTGGAGATGTGCTTTGCCAACGTGGACGGCGGACTGGACGTGAACCTCGACCTGCTGGCCGAAAAAGACATCGTCCGAATATTATTCGCTGAAAATCCGGGCGTCATCGTCCAGGTAAAGGAAAAGAGAGCCTTCGAAAAGCTGATGAAAGCGGCGGGAACAGGGTTTGCCTGTATCGCGCGACCCGCGGACGAACGTCATGTCCTGATAACAAAAAACGGCGCGCAGTATCATTTCGGCATAGACTACATGCGGGATGTGTGGTACAAGTCATCCTACCTGCTGGATATGCGCCAGAGCGGCAGCGAATGTGCCGGCAACCGTTTCGAGAACTATAAAGTACAGCCGCTGGAGTATAAATTCCACCGGGAATTTAAGGGAACGCTCAAATCTTACGGGCTTACGGCGGCGCGCAGGAAAAAAAGCGGTATCCGGGCCGCCGTAATAAGGGATAAGGGTTCCCAGTGCGAACGCGAGACGGCTTATGCGCTTTATCTTGCCGGTTTCGACGTCCGGGATGTGCACATGACCGACCTGTCAACCGGCCGCGAGACGCTCGACGACATCCGTTTCATCGTCTTCTGCGGCGGATTCTCAAATTCCGATGTCCTCGGCTCCGCCAAAGGCTGGGCGGCCGGCATACTGTACAACGAAAAGGCCAAACGCGCCATCGACCGCTTTTACGAACGCGACGACACCATGAGCATCGGTATCTGCAACGGCTGCCAACTGATGGCCGAACTTGAACTGCTCTACCCCGAACATGAGAAAAAACACAGGATGATGCACAATGATTCGCACAAGTTCGAATCCGGCTTCGTCAGTCTGGAGATTCCGAAAAACAATTCCATCATGTTCGGCTCGCTCGGCGGCGCGAAACTGGGCGTGTGGGTAGCGCACGGCGAGGGAAAATTCGATTTCCCATACGATGAGAAGCATTATAACATAGTGGCAAAATACAATTATGAAGGATATCCGGCCAATCCGAACGGTTCGCCGTGGGCTACGGCCGGCGTATGTTCCGCCGACGGCCGCCACATTGCAATGATGCCGCACCCGGAACGGGCTATTTTCCCGTGGCAGTGCGGATATTATCCCGCTGAACGCAAAAATGACGAGGTGACGCCCTGGATAGAAGCTTTCGTCAATGCTCGCAGGTGGGTGGAACAGTATGGCCGGTAAGCGCCACTCACGGCAGCCCTCCCCTGGCGTCTTCGGGATGGCTCCTGCAATGGACGAAACGCTATACGGGGCTGTCTCAAAAGCCCTGTTCCGTCATTGCGAACGAAGTGAAGCAATCCATAAATATCTGACAGTACATGGATTGCTTCGTCGTTCCTCCTCGCAATGGCGAGTAATCGAGGCTTTTTGAGACAGTCCCTGCAAATTCCAACCATTAACCGTTAACCGTTAATTACGTATCCCCCGACGTATGTAAATGAATTTTGTCGATTTTGTGAAATAAAATGCCGATTTTGTGCAATAATAAATCGAGGCAGACCATCTATCTTTGTACCGTTTTCATAAAAAAAAACGCCGATAACTTAAATACTGCTATGATACACGGAAAGAAATACAGAAGATGGCCGCTATCATTGAGTAATCACGCAAGACATTTTTAACATTAAAATGAATATCAATATGGAAAAGAACTTTAAAACAACAATGAGACGCGGAGTATGCGCTGTGCTGATACTCCTCGCAACGGGCATGACCGGAGACGCGAATGCCCAGAAAAAGGGAACAAAACCCGGCGACCTGCCGGTGAAAACGCTCACCCGTCAGGACCCGCCGCAGGGCGCAACTGTCGTCTACGGGCCGTATGCGGCCGACGTCCGTTCGATTCGCAGCCACGAATGTCCCGAATGGTTCCGCGATGCCAAGTTCGGCATGTTTATCGACTGGGGCGTGTACTCCGTGGCCGGATGGGCGCCCAAACAGGAAAAGGGCGCCATGTA